>NZ_JANDMF010000018.1:0-92608 GCF_031626875.1 Clostridium sp. SHJSY1 | reverse complement strand
ATAACGCGACTGAAAGCTAGATAAAATCTAGCTTTCAGTTTAAGATTTTTTTATACTTTCCTTTACATTAAAAAAAGAGAATCCATAATATAAAGATTCTCTTAAAATTCAATTTAGCCTAGCTTCTTTTCATCACCCTCTACAACTATTGTGTCTAAACTTTTAAGTTCATATACCCTTAAAGGAGTATTTTTAAGAAGTTCAACTACTTGTTCAAAATTATTTATTAAATTTATTTTACTATCATTTAATAACATTTCTAATGACCGATTTTCCCAATCAACCCAATGTACATAACTATCACGTTCTTTTATATAGCTATTAAATTTTTCATCTTTTTGAACTTGTTTTACTATCTCTTCACAAATAAAAAAATTACACACATAACTTCTGTACATTTTAGGTAAAGTGCACCCTTTTCCTGATTTCACAAAAGGACATGCTCTAAAGAAAATCGTTTTATCTTTTACCTCTGACTCATATCCTTCTTCACTATTTATAAATTTCTTATAACCTTCTTTATCAAAATACCCTTCTGCATGAATATAGTGATTATAAATTTTCACTTTAGGTAAACTTAAAATATTTTTCAATATCTTCATTCCTTCTTCACTTTTTACCATCTTGTGAATTTCATGTAAAGTAAATTTAGGAAAATACCAGCAACATCCTCTGTTCTTCACTTCACATAAACTTGTTCCAAATACACTCTGACAATTATAACAAGAATTACAACTATATTGTGGAACTTCATGATCTATATTAAAATCTACCTCAACCATTTATATGCCTCCTATAATGGTATATTTTTCTCATTTTACCACTTCATTTATAAAGTTTTCCCAATTTTCATTATTCTTAATAAGATATTTTCATACAATTTCAAAATCATTCTATACTACTATTATAAATCTTTTTGGTCCTACAAAATTGATTTAATCAAAAAACTCTAAAAATCTATTTTACATTCTTTAAAAGAAATACTACCTAGACTTTAGAGTTTTCCTAACTTATTTTTCTATATGAATAATTCCTTGCTCAATAGCCACTGCAACAGCTTCTGACCTTGACTCAACTTTTAGTTTGCTATATATATTGGTTAAATGTGCTTTGACAGTTCTTTCTGAAATTCCCATATCAAAAGCTATTTCTTTGCTTGTACAACCTCTAGAAATTGCTTGCAGAACAAATAATTCTCTTTCAGTAATTGAAGGATTAAAAGAATTTTTTTTTTGATTCACTTCTTTTTTAGAATTAAATATACTCTTACTTATCTCTGGCTGAAGAAGTATTTCCCCTCTTATGGCTGATTCAATTGTTCTGATAAGTTCTTCTCTAGTAGTGTCTTTAAGCAAATATCCCTTTGCGCCTAATGAAAGTCCCTCCATAATTAACTTATCATCATTGTAAGTTGTTAAAATAATTATGGGAACCTTACATTCTTTTTTATTTAATGCTTTTATTACTTCTAATCCACTCATTTTAGGCATACTTAAATCCATTAAAATCAAATCAGGCATTAACTTATCTATTAATTTTAATGCTTTTTCCCCATTTTCTGCTTCTCCTACAACTTCATATGCTTCTTCTATTTCAAGAATTAACTTTAATCCTTCCCTAACTACCAAATGATCATCTACTATAAATATTTTTCTCTTATCCATTTTCTTTATCTATCCCTTTCTCAATTGGTATAATAATATTTAAACTAGTACCGAATCTCTTTTTACTTTTGATTTTTATCTTTCCATCAATAGCTTTTACTCGTTCAGTCATTCCAATTATTCCATAATGCCCAAATAACCTATCTAAAAGCTTAACATCAAAACCTACACCATCATCTATAATATTTATGTTTATCTTATTTTGATTTTCTATGATTTCAACTATTGTCTCTTTTGCCTTAGCATGTTTTGCAATATTATTAAGCCCTTCCCTAACAATGTACAAAACATTTTTAAATATCTTCATAGGAATTTCTGATCTTATTTTTATATCCACTGAAACAGAAGTTTTTGATATAGATTTAAATTGATTTATTTCATTTTCTATAGCCTTTGTAAAATCAATCTTTGTGTTTTCTTGTAATCTTAAATCATCTATAACAAGTCTAGAATCTGAAAGTGTTTTTCTTGCATGTTTCATAGACATTTGAACAATTTCCTGAGCTCTTTCTGTATTATCCCTATTCAAATTAGCATTTGCAGCTTCTAACTGCATAATTATGCCTGCAAGACCTTGAGAAAGGGTATCATGTAAATCTCTAGCCATCCTTTCTCTTTCATTAATCAAAGTCAACTCCTCTACTTTTTCATAAGCAAACTCTAATTCTTGTAATACTTTTTGAGTTTTAATGCGCATTTTAATTTGCCTAAGAAATATAATTGAATATGCTCTTACAGCAATATTTATCAGCATCAACATAGGAATATATTTAAGTAATCCATCAAATCCATCTACTATTAATATAGTTCCGCAAAATATAATATAAAAGAAAATTGAGGCAATAAGCGCTTTTCTAGAATCACTATAAACCATTATGCTCTGAAAAATTAAAACTGGCATTAACCCAAGATAAACTGTTTCAAATCCTCTTGGTATTATAATTGAACAATCAAAAATCACTACTCCTTGTATAAGAAAATAAAGCCAATATATTCGTTTAAATATTACATCTGATAATAAAAATAGTAGTAAGTGAATTACTATTACTATAGTGAAAAATTTAATTGCATTTGAGGATATTTCATATTCATTTTGTGTAAATATAGTAGCTAAATAAACTAAAATTATAGCTAATATTACAGGAGGTTTTAAATTTTTCATTTCATCTGATTCTATTGTAAGTATTGATTTTAAATTATTTATCAATACAATCACCTGCCTATCTATAAAATTATTTCATTATTAAAAATAGCTATAACACTCAAATACTAGGAAATGTTATAACTATTTATTATACTTAAAGCACTTTAATTCTAACTTCATTTCTATTTTACAGCTGACATTAGATTAAAACAATTGTACCTTTGGGCAAAATCACTGTACTTTAGGGTATTCACTATATTAAATTGAATATTTACTACAAATTATTTCTTCTCCTTGAAGCATATCCATGTTTTTTATCATATTATTAATAACATAAATAGGTACATATCTTTGTCTCTTTTTATTTCTCAAAATCAATTCATCATAAGAGACTTCTAAATAAACAAATTTTATTTTTGCTCCATAAGAATGACATAATCTTATTATTTTTTGTCTTGTTTCTCTTCTTAAATTAGTAGCATTCCATACAAAGCCTTCTCTTTTTCTTAAAAATTCTTTTGCTCTTTCAAATGCTACTGCTCCAACTTTTCCAAAATCCTTTGTAGGTAATATCTTTAATTCTTCTCTTATATCATCTAGAGATATAACTTTTAATTTACTAAAATGATTTCTTATATAAGTATCTTTTCCTGCTAAAGGTAATCCAACCATAACTACTACTTCGAATTCTCTATTGTCAAATATCTCTGCCTCATAATGTATTTTATTTTCAAATAAATACAAAAACTTAGTATAGTCATTTTTAAATTTTTTAGGTCCTTCAAAGCACTTTAATTCTTGAGAATATAGCTTAAAATATTTAACTTTTTCAAGAATTGATTCTTTATCCTCACAGGCTCTTCCTAACAAATCACATTTAGCTAGCAAATAAAGTAGCTTAATATTAGTATTTTCTGCTACTTTTATTATATCATAGTCTATAGTATCCCTATCTAAAAAATATAAAGGTAGACCATGGTATCTAATTAATTGAGCTATTTCTTCTCTTAAATCTCTATTTAATTTATATTCCTTATAAGATAAATCCCTAAATATTTTAGCACCCTTTACAGCATGCTTAGGTGAAATAATTTCTCCATCTTCCTCTCTTGTAGCAACAAGCTTTCCTATATCATGAAATAATGCTGAAGCATACAATATTCCTTTTTCTCTTTCATTTAGCTCCTTCCACTCTTCAAGATTTAAAACTTCTGTACAAACTAGCTTAGTATGTATATAAACATTTCCTTCTTCATGATATTTCGGATTTTGTGAAACTTCCTTAAGCTGTTCTATAATCTCAAACTCTTTTACCATTTCATTGAAGTTGTAGTTTTTTTCCTCCATAAATTTTATAATATCCATAAAACTAACCCTCCTCACAAAACAGATCTATTTCATCATTTAATTGGTTGGGAATTATAGGTCTATTAGCCCAATGTGTTTCTGAATCCATGATTGTATTTAAAAATGATGCTCTTACATACTTCATTCTATCTAAAACATAATTTTCATCTTCTATTTTTATATATAGGCCTTCCATTAAATCTGTAACATCTGTTTGCTTTTTAGCTAGTTCATAAGATAACCCTAATTCAATACAACTTTCATTTAACTTTTCTCTCCAGTTTTTTGTTTTAAAATGTGATTTTCCTAGAAGTTCTACAATTTCTCCCTTAGAGGATACTATAGTTTCTTTCAAAACCAAAACTGACTTTATAAAATTGTAATCTTTAAGAAATTCCCTTCTTCTTTTTGTACTTAAAAACTTTTCTTCTACCTTATCAAATATATCAAATTCCATAAAATAATGATTTAAATTATCATAAAATACTGTATGCTTTGCATAAAGCCATTCTCCATACATGACATACCTATCGCCTAAAAGTTCCCTTAATGTATAGCTATATGAATTGGTCCAAGTTTTAAATAAATCAAACTGTGATTCTCCATACCCACCATTTAAAAAGTGACCTCTGCTTTGCAAATACATTTTCCCATTTGCATCAAAACTAACCCCCACATTAGCTCCATCTACCTTTTCTTCTATTACACAAAATTTATTTTTAATCTTTTCAAATTTTATACTCTCTAAATCCTCATCTCCATCTTGAAATCTTGAACCTTCAATATGTTGAGTTCTTGGATATTTATATATTCTTTCCATAATTATAATTTCATCTCCTCTAAATTACACACAACAAAAAATGCTGTGATTTTTACTTTTCACAGCACTAATAAAACCTAAAAGAGATATTTCTTTTTAGGAAATTATTATACTTATAAAAAGTAGATTTTCTTTAAAAATAAGAGTACACAAAATAAACCCATCAAATTTATAATTTTAATGAATATCTTCGCTCTTTTTAACTTTTTTAAGATTAATCTACTTAATTACATAATAATTTCCCTCTTAACTTTCATTTTAATAAGCTGATTTTAACATTAATACTGTATTCTAGTCAATATTATACTTTTTTATAAAAATTGAAATATAATTTTCTTTATACAACATTATTCAGACAATTCTTTCAAGTCCTCTTGTCATAAACACATGTTTTCCTTTATAAATTATTAAACAAAAAGGATAAAAAATCTTTCTTTTTGTAAAAAATACATGTCTACTCTTACATAGTTTTAATTTTTATATAGAACTTTTAATATTTTGACAAAGTTCTTAAATTGCAAAATACAAATTTTATTGTTAAAATTGCAATACTGCTTTAAATAATTGAAATAGGAAAGAGGTTAATTATGGAACTTGCAAAAAAGACTGATGAAGCTATAGATGAAGTTTCACCAAATAAAACTACCAAAATAAAACATCCACCTGGATTGTATATGCTTTTCTTCACAGAAATGTGGGAAAGATTTAGTTATTATGGTATGAGAGCATTACTTGTAATGTACCTAACAACTGAATTTGTTAAAGGTGGACTAGGTGTTGATAAGGTATCAGCCATGAGCTTGTACAGTACTTTTACAGCTCTTGTATATCTTACTCCAATAGCTGGTGGATATATATCAGATAGATATATAGGCCATAGAAGAGCTATTACTATTGGTGGAATATTAATGGCAATTGGTCAATTTACTTTATTTTCAAATCAAAGCACAACAGCTTTATACATAGGATTAGGTTTGCTTATAATTGGTAATGGTTTCTTTAAACCAAATATATCAACATTAGTTGGGCAACTATATCCAGATGGAGATAAAAGAAAAGATTCTGCTTTCACTATTTTCTATATGGGAATTAACTTAGGATCATTCTTTGCCCCACTTGTTTGTGGTACTTTAGCTGAAAAAGTTATGGCTACAACTCAAGGTGGAGAAATTATCCACTATGGTTTTAGATTTGGTTTCTTAGCAGCAGGTATAGGTATGATTATTGGACAAATATTATTTAATTCGCTATCAAATAAATATCTTGGTGACTTAGGTAAAACTCCTGTAACTACAGCTAAGAATGGTGTAGATGCTGCAGTAAAAAATAAACCATTAACAAAGCAAGAAAGAAATAGAACTATTGTTATCTTTATTTTAGCAGCTTTTGTTATTGTATTCTGGACAGGATTTGAACAAGCCGGAACTTCATTCACAATCTTCACACAAGATAACTTAAATAGAAGTCTTGGTGGATGGGAAGTGCCAGTTTCATGGTTCCAATCACTTAATCCATTATTTATACTATTATTAGGAATACCTGCATCAAAATTGTGGTACAAGCTTGCATCTAGCGAAAGAGGAGATTTAAGTATTCCTCAAAAAATGGCTACTGGGCTAATAATGCTTGGTATTGGTTTCTTATTAATGGTAGGAGCTGTTATGCAAATAGGTGGTAGTGCTGATTCTGCTTTAAAAGCTAATATGTTATGGATTGTAGGTGCATACCTTCTTCATACAATAGGAGAACTTTGTTTATCTCCAGTAGGACTTTCTATGGTAAGTTCATTAGCTCCAGCTAAGTTTGCATCAGCTTTAATGGGTATATGGCTATTAAGTAACTTTGTTGCTAACAAGGTTGCAGGAGTTGTTGCCTCATTAACTGAAACATTAGGATATTTTGAAATTTTCACTGGTATGGCTTTTATAGCTATATTTATAGGTCTAATTCTATTATCCTTAAACAAAAAGTTAACAAAAATGATGGAATAATTTTTAATAGTAGCTATTTTTATAGCTACTATTTTTTTGTGGTAATTTGCCTATAAAAATTTAACTTTAGAAATAAAACTTCCACATAACCTATATTATGGTATAATTATTTAATAAAAGGAAAGATTTTTAATAAGTCTAAAAAATTATTAATTTTATGGGAGTTTGATAAAATATGAGTAATCAAGAAGAAAAAAAAGAAACTTCTAGCGTAGTACTAGAAAAATTACTACAATCTAGATCAATAGTCATTTCAGGTGAAATAAATCAAGTTTTAGCTGATAAAGTATCTACACAACTTCTAATTCTTCAAGAAATGGGAGATGAACCAATAAAATTATTTATAAATAGTCAAGGTGGTCATGTTGAAGCTGGAGATACAATTCATGATATGATTAAATTTGTTAAACCAAGAGTTATTGTAATTGGTACTGGTTGGGTTGCAAGTGCTGGAATAACAATCTATCTTGCTGCCAATAAAGAAGATAGATATTCTCTACCAAATACTAGATATATGATACATCAGCCACTAGGTGGTTTCAGAGGTCAAGCAACTGATATTGCCATAGAAGCAAAAGAGATATTGTTGCTTCGTAAAAGAATAAACACTATTATTAGTACTGCTACTGGTCAACCTTTAGAAAAGGTTGAAAAAGATACTGATAGAAATTATTGGTTAAGTGCTTCTGAAGCTGTTGAATATGGAATAGTTAATAAAGTTATTTCTAGCTATGAAGAACTACCAAAGCTATAACATACTTTTATTAAATATAAAAAATAGGACTCACTTAAATAGCAGGTCCTATTTTTTATATAAAAACCTTATCTTAAAATTTCATCTATTATATCTAATTCCTCTTTAGAAAATTCTAAATTATCTAAAGCCTTTACATTGTCTTCAACTTGTGATGGTCTACTTGCTCCAATTATTGCTGATGTCAAATCTCCCCTTAAAGTCCATGAAAGTGCCATTTGAGCAAGGCTTTGTCCTCTTTCCTTTGCCACTTCATTAAGCTTAGTAATCTTACCTATTTTTTCTTCTGTTATATCTCTTTCATGTAAATATAGACTATTTTTTCCTACCCTTGAATCTTTAGGAATACCTTTTAAATATTTATCTGTAAGTAATCCTTGTGCAAGAGGTACAAATGCAATAGTTCCAATTCCTTCTTCTTTATGAACTTTAAATTGCTCTCCTTCAATCTTTCTATTAAACATGGAATATGGAAGTTGATTTATTAAGCATGGTGTTCCAAGTTCTTTTAAAATTTGTGATGCTTTTTTGGTCTGTTCTGGCCCATAATTTGATATTCCCACATATAGAGCTTTTCCTTGTCTAACCATTAAATCTAGAGTTCTCATAGTTTCTTCCAATGGTGTTTCTGGATCAAACCTATGATGATAGAATATATCAACATATTCCAATCCCATGCGATTTAGACTTTGATCTAAACTTGCAACTAAATATTTTTTTGAACCACCATCTCCATAAGGTCCTTCCCACATGTCATATCCTGCTTTTGTTGCTATGACCATCTTGTCCCTATCACAAGGAGTAAAATCTTTCTTTAATATTTTTCCTAAGGTTTCTTCTGCAGAACCATCTGCTGGCCTACCATAGTTATTAGCTACATCAAAATGTGTTATTCCAAGTTCAAAAGCTTTTTTTAATATTGCCTCACTATTTGAAAAAACATCTTCTGCCCCAAAGTTATGCCATAATCCTAAAGATATTGCTGGTAACTTAAGACCACTATTCCCACACTTGTTATAGATCATTCCAACTCCTCCAATTCATTATTATATGATTTTATTATTTATTATAATTATATGATAACACATTTTTACGGGATGTATACTATTACATTCTCATTACTAACTAACTTAGAAAATAGTTATTATGTGCGTGATGTGTTTGGAAATACTATATTGTTTCCCAAATTCTTTCTTATAGGCTTAACAAATAATGTATCTACTTTCTCACTTTTTGCAACTTTTTCTATATAGTATTTATTAGATTCTGCCATAAAGTGAAATGCTATTTTTTCATCTGAAACATTTGCAACAACTTCATCATTATAAACATAAGAGTAACAAATGTAATTTTCATTACAATACCCTTTACTAAACCATT
The DNA here is from genome assembly GCF_031626875.1 of Clostridium sp. SHJSY1. Classification (NCBI taxonomy): domain Bacteria; kingdom Bacillati; phylum Bacillota; class Clostridia; order Eubacteriales; family Clostridiaceae; genus Clostridium; species Clostridium sp. SHJSY1. The sequence goes on along the minus strand of NZ_JANDMF010000018.1, from coordinate 83,508 downwards.
CTTTAAACTCTACTAATCCAAATGTATTAGCTGCTAGCTCGCAAAAACTTGCTAAATATTTCTCATTTTCTTCATAGTTAGTTACAAATTTATAGTCATCTTTATTCATAAAATTCCACCTTATTTATAAATTAAGCCATAAACTAATATAAAAGTTTATGGCAATTAAAATCTATTTAGATTTTTGTTCTAATATTATTCTATCTATACTCTTTTTTGATAAAAAGTATTTTTCTGCTAGAGCAGCTCTGCCTGCCCCATTCATATATTCATAATAAATATGAGAATTTCTTATATTTATTTCTTCCCTTGTAGTAGTTTCAGCCCCCCATGCTTTCCTATTACATTCTTTTCTAGGAATATAAATATACTCTCCTTCTACATATTTTTGAATTATTTCAATCACTTCTTTAGGTAATATGTCTTTTGCTTTTATATAGCACATAATGCTCCTCCTAAATTTAATAATTTTATTTAGGTTAAAGCAAAGGCTATTATATTAATTTCAATTTAATGCAATAGTCTCTGCTATGCATTAATAACAGGTCGTATCATAATAATTATCCTCCTTAAAATTCCAATATACTTAGTATTTTACTTATTAGCTATATAAAAAGCAAGAAATTTAAAAATATATTCTACTTTTTTGCAACTAAAATAACAGTATTTCCAAATTGAAAAACTTTCTCTACACACTTAAAACCAGTATTCAAAAGCACCTTAGTTTGGTTTTCTACTGTGCAGGGAGTATCATAATGATAAAAACCATCACTTAATTTAGCTTCTAAAATAATTCTTTCTTTTTCTTTAAAGTAATAATCTTCATATTCTTGAGTTGGAGCCATATAATCTGTTTCAATATAAAACCCATCTTTTTTTAAACTCTTAAAAATCTTCTTATATAAATACTCCTTTTCTTCATGGGTAAAATGATGAAGTGTTTGAACTGATAACGCAACATCAAAAACACCTTCACCCATATCATAATCAAAATAACTTCCATTTATAAGATTAATTTGGCTAATTTTATCCTTATGCTTTTCTTTTATTTTTTTTAGCATATCCTTAGCTACATCTACCCCAATTACTTGAATTGTAGGATTTATTTTAAAAATTTCATCTAATTCCAAACCTGTCCCACATCCTAAATCTAAGAGCTTTATTCCCTTATTTTTTGGAATTAATTTTGCAGTTTCAATATAGTATTTATCTGCACCATCCACATTATTCATCATATGATTTTCATATATATTTGCACGCTCATTAAAAAAACTCCCCATTTCTTCTAATCTCATATTCTTATCTCCCAATTAATTCAAACTTTCTCTATCTAATTATACTTCTAATTCTAGGCTTCCAAAAGCTTATACATTCTTCAGAAATAAAAATGCGTCATAATGTCCCTAACACCATGACGCATTTTTAATAACTAATTAGAAAAACATTCATTAAAAAAATTAATGCCTTCTTTAATATTTCTATGTTTTAATTTCTTTATATCATATCTAAATATTTTATATACAAGTTGGACACAATAACCTATTCCAAATGCAGTAACAAATGTACCAACACCAGCAAAACCACCAAGTAGGAATCCAATAATTAAAGCTCCCATTTCTATAAAGAACCTTATTAAACTGACAGGTTTACCAGTAAGTTTTACTAGTACTATCATAAGACCATCTCTTGGTCCACAACCCATTTCACATCCTATATATAAATAACTACCTAAAGCTGATGCAAATAGACTTCCTACCATCATAACTATTCCTGTAAATATATTATTACAAACTGGGACTATTTCTAAGTGTATTATAAGGTCTATAAAACAACCTATCACTATCATATTAGCTATAGTTCCAAGACCTACTTTAAGTCCTAATATACTTGTAATTACTACTACAACTATTCCCACTATAATACTAGCTTGTCCCATTGTTATACTGGTTACATTTGTTAATCCTTGATGAAATACATCCCATGGGCTTAATCCTAAGTTAGAGTTAAGAGCCATTACAGTCCCAAATGCACATAATAAAAAACCAAATGTTATTCTAATTATAAGACCTAATATTTTTTTCATAATTCTCATTTTCCTTTGTAAGTTTATTTTTCAACACTAGTCAGTTTACTCTAATAAAACAAGAAATTCAATGATTTATTTTCAAAAAATTTAAATCGGAATATTAAGAATGTTAAATAAAATAAGAATGTTGTAACATATCTCTATATCACAACATTCTTAATATTTTTATAATTCTATTTTATCTACAAGTTCTTTTATAAATCCATCTTCAAATGGACTTTTAATATCAACTTTCTTTAACATATCTGCAAAATATCCATTTGCTGATTCTTTACAGAAAGTAAGATATTTTTTCCATGCATCCTTAAAATCTTCATCCATTCTAATTTTAAATTGAAGTGCACATGTTTGAGCAAGACAATAGTCAATGTAGTAGAATGGGTAATTATATACATGCTTTTGTGTTTGCCATCTACGTCCTTCACTAAAAAATTTATCTTCTTTATATGAAAGATGTGGCTTATATTCCTTCTCTAACTTTTTCCACACTTCTCTTCTTTCATCTGGAGTAAGCTCCGGTTTTGTATATATAATCTCTTGGAATTCATCTATCATACATCCATATGGTATAAATGCAATTGCATCTTCAAGTTGCATCTTTCTATAGTCTTCTACTCTTTCTCCAAAGAATAATTCCATCCATTTCCCTGTAAAAAACTCCATTGACATAGAATGTGTTTCTGCTGTTTCCATAGTTATATCATTATGTTCTAATATTTCATCTTCCCTTGTTACATATCCTTGAAACGCATGACCACACTCATGAGTCATAACATCTACATCTCCACTTGTTCCATTAAAGTTTGCAAAAATAATTGGTGCACCATAAGATAAAAGCATATCCATATATCCACCTGCAACTTTATTTGGTCTTCCTAAAACATCAAAAAGTTCATGTTCTAGCATAAAATCAAAAAACTCTTTTGTTTCAGGTGATAATTCAGTATACATTTTTTTACCTGCTGCAAATATATCATCTGCTGTGCCAATAGGTGCTGGATTTCCATTAAGGAAATATACTCCTTCATCAACAAAATCAAGTTTATCTATACCAAGCCTTCTTCTTCTTTCATCATGCATTTTACTAGCAAATGGAACTAAATATTCTTTTACCTGATTTCTAAATTTAGCTACATCCTCTTTATTATATGAATTACGATTCATATTGTAATATCCAAGCTCTACATAATTTTCATATTTCATTGCTTTTGCTTGCTCATTTCTATTGTTAACAAGCTTATCAAACAATTCATCTAATTCATCTTGTATTGTAAGTAACTTTTCATATTTTACTTTTGCAGCTTCAAATCTTGTTTGTCTATCATTTGCTTTTAAATACTTTTCAAGTAATGAAAAATTAAGAGTTTCTCCTCTAAATTCAACCTTACTTTCTGCCATTAACTTATTATATTTAGATACAATAGCATTTTCTTCTTGCTTTAGTGGAATAAGTACATCATCAAAGGATTTTAATTTGATTTCTATATCTTTAAAAGCAACTTCTCCTATCTTACTCTCTAAATATGATTTATATCTTGAATTAAAAAACAATTCTTTATACCTTGCTTGATAACTTTCAATTTTAGGAGATATTTCATCATAATATTCCTGCTCTTCTTCATAAAATTTATCTGATACATCTACATCATGTCTAAGCCCTGCTAATATTATTGTTGTGTAAGTATTTTTATATAGCTCATAATATTTTTTATGAACTAAAAATTGTTCTTCTCCACTTTCTGCTTTCTCAAACTCATGAATTATTTTTAAAATTTCCTTTTCATAGGATTCAATTGTTATTCTTTCATAAGGAAGCTTTGTTAATTTAAAATTTCCATCTTTCATTCTTTTACCCCCAATATAATCTAGTATCGATATTATCCATTATAGGACTTTTTTACCACTTTTACAAAAACAATATTTTTTATTTTATTATTTATTGTTTTATTAGTTTTTATAATCATATTTCTTAAATAAAAAAGTTCTAGACTACTACTAGAACTTTTTTGAAATATTTAATTTTGGATAATTCTAATCTAACACTAATTAAATAATTCTAATCCAAAATGCTGCCTATTTTCATCATCTTTATACTCTATCTTCCCATTATAAAGAACTGTCCCTGCATATTTTCCCTCTGTTATAATAATATATTTCTTTAAATTGCGATCAACTGAAATTAGATTAAATTGATATGTTCTTAGTTCTTTTTGAAATACTTCTGGTTTTAATTTCATTATTCCAGCATCTAAGATTTCTTCATTAGATATTTTTTCATCATTATTTGTGTCTATTATAGTAGTTAGAGCTTTTTTTAAATCCGGCCTAATTTCATCATCACTAATAACTTTTCCATTAGATCCAAATTTGCCTACACTTGAAATTTTCCCTGAAGTTCGTTCTATTTCAATCACCTTTGCTGTTTCACTAAGTATGTTAACATCTGTTTTAAAATCTGCAACAAAATTACTTTTATTAATAGCATTTCCTCTTACATTATTAAAACTTAATATGCCTAAACCGAACAAAATTACTAATAGAAATAAAAAGGGTATTTTTATTAAATTAATATTTCTAATGATTTTTGTAATCCAATTAGTATTAATAAAATTATGAGTTGATAAGTTTCTTATTTGCATTCTTTCACCTATCCTTTTAATCATTCTATATTTATAGTATATTGTTTAATTATTAAAAACTGCTTATGTATTAGTAAGAAACAGGTTAAACTTATTTAAACTTAATTGTATAAACTTATTTTAACTAATTATAAAAAATTTTAATCTCTATTTAATTAGATTTTAACTTATGAATGATATTATGATATAGAAAGGAAGGTAAAAATAAATGAAAAATTTAAATATTTGTATTGATATTGATGGAACAATAACAGAACCTTATTACTGGCTTGATGATTGCAATAAGTACTTTAATACTAAAATTTCTGAAGAGGAAGTTACTGAATATTATATACACAAAGTACTAGGAATTACTGAAAAACAATATGATGAGTATTATGAAAAATATAAATTCAAAATACATTCTACTGAAAAGCTTAGAGAAGATGCAAAACCTATATTAACCAAACTTAGTTTAACTAATAATATCTATTTTGTAACTGCAAGAGATAAAAGTCTTACAATACTTACTTATAGATATCTAATAAAAAATAGAATTCCCTACAATGATTTATTTGTTTTAGGAAGTCATTACAAAGTTAATACAGCCAAAGATTTAGATTGTGATGTTTTTATTGAAGATAACTATGATAATGCAATTCATCTTTCAAATGCTGGTTTTAAAGTTTTACTTTTAGACACAAACTATAATAGAATGCCTATAAATGAAAATATTATAAGAGTTTTCAATTGGAATGAAATCTATGAAATGATAAAAGAACTGTTATTACAGGATAAGGTAGTGTAATAACAGTTCTTTTATTTTTATATCTATAACCCTCAAACAAAATTCCCTTTTTATTTACTATAGCAACTCGAATTATACTATATTTTACAATTAAGCAAATCATATAAATTTCTAAAACATCCTTCAAATAGCTATTAAATAATTCTTACAAACTTCTTATTTATTTGACCTCTTATTAAAATTAATGTAACATATTGAATATCACAAACAGATCACATCTATTATTCTTAATAATTCCCATAAATTATTTAGTTTTTTTATTTTTACAAATATAGCTAAGTAAAATAATAAGTAAAGGAATGATAAAATGAAAAAAAGTTCTAAATTTATGTCTTTTTTTGCATTGTTATGTTTTTTCACATCATTACCACTAATTTTTGAATCAAAAGTGGCAAAAGCAGCTAGTACAACTTATTATGTTTCATCTACATCTGGTAATGATAGTAACAATGGTTCTGTTAATACCCCTTGGAAAACTATTCAGAAAGCAGTTAATACAGTTAAAGCTGGAGACACAGTAATTGTTAGAGGTGGTACTTATAAAGAAAAGGTTAGTATGAAAACCTCTGGTACAGCAAATGCTTATATTACTTTCAAAAATTATGATGGAGAAACTCCAATTATAGATGGTACTGGTCAAACAACATCTAATGATGACTCTAAAAATTCATTAATATATATTCAAGACAAAAATTATATAAAAATAATAGGTTTTGATATTTCTAATTTTGTAACCACTACTGAATCTGTTCCAGCTGGAATAAGGATTACTGGCAGTTCAAAAAATATAGAAATTAAAAACTGTAAAGTTCATGGAATTAAAACTACCTATTCTGGTTCAAATAAAAACAGAAATGCTCATGCCATAGCTGCTTATGGCACAAATGGTACAAGCTCCTTAGATGGTTTGATAATAGATAATTGTGAAGTTTATGATTGCCAACTAGGACAAAGTGAGAGTGTTGTATTAAATGGAAATGTTACTAACTTTAAAGTTACAAATAATAAGGTTCATGACAATGATAATATAGGTATAGATTTTATTGGCTATGAAGGAACAGCATCTCAGAATGATTATGCACGTAATGGAATATGTTCCGGAAATCAGGTATGGAACATTAGTAGTAAAACAAATAAAACTTATCCAGACACATGTGCAGGTGCTATATATGTTGATGGAGGTTCATCAATAACAATAGAAAGAAATAAAATATGGTCATCAGATATAGGTATTGAAACAGCTAGTGAACATAAAGATAAAGCAACTGATAATATACTTGTTAGAAATAACCTTATATATAACTGTGGTGTTTATGGAATATCTATAGGTGGCTCAGGTGAAACAAATGGTAAAGCCACAAATATTAAAATTTTTAATAATACTGCATATAACAATGATGTAAATATGAATATTCAAAATTACTGCCAATATAATTCAAATGTTATTAAAAATAATATTTTCTATAAAGGTTCTTCTATATATGAAGGAGATAAAACAAATTTAAATATATCTAATAACATCACAACTGATCCTAAATTTGTGAATCCTGGTGTTGATTTTAATCTACAAACAGTTTCTTCAGCTATTAATTCAGGATTAAATGATAGTAATATAGGTATGGCTGATTTATATGGAAATCCTCGTGTAAATGGCTCTGCTCCTGATTGTGGTTGTTATGAAAGTAAAAATAATTCAAAGTTATCTTTATATTTAAAAATTATATAATTAATGAAGCCCCCTTTGTCTACTAGTCAAAGGGGGCTTGCTATTAATATATTAAATCCATCGTCAAATTAGTACGTATAAATATATTTTACTTTCAAGTAATTATAAGTACAAATCACGCAAAATTGGTTTACTTTTTTATTGAAAACGTATAAACTTTTATTGTAAGTTACATTTTTTGTAAATCTAATATATGAATTTTATTTGTAAAAACTTTAACAAAGGGGGAAAGATGGTAAACATGAATAAAAAAAATGAACAACGAATATAAAATTCTACATATTAGATACTATGGTTGGGGGGAGAATTATGAAAAGAAAATACGTTACAATTCTTATTACAGCTTTTTTCACATCTATTATTACTTCTGGATACTATGCATCCGCTAAAGATACTCTTACTAATGATGAATATACTTTAAATGTTAATACAGATAAAAAATTATTTAATGAAAGTGATATGTTAACTGGTTTATTTTTTGAAGATATAAATCATGGGGCAGATGGTGGATTATATGGTGAACTTGTAGAAAATCGATCATTTGAATTTAAAAATTCATTAGATTCTTGGAAAATTCAACAAACAGGTTCAAATGATTCATCTGCTAAAGTATGTAAAGATACTCCTTTAAATAGTAATAATCCAACTTATGTAGAATTAAATTGTCCAAGTGATGGTGATAGCTTAAAAATATCTAATGATGGTTATAAAGGCATAACTGTTAAAGATGGAGATAAATATGACTTTTCATTTTGGGCTCGTAATATTCAAGATGGTAAATCATTAACTGTACAAATAGAAGATGAAAATGGAAATGTTATTTCTGAAAGCAAAAAAATTAATAAGATAAATGATAAATGGACTAAGTTTGAAGGTCATTTAAGAGCTAATAAAACTACTTCTAATGCTAAGTTTACAGTTTCTCTAAAAGATGAAGGAAAAGTAGATTTAGATATGGTTTCCTTATTCCCACAGGACACTTGGAAAAATAGAAAATATGGTTTAAGAGAAGATTTAGTTCAAAGACTTAAAGATTTAAAACCTAAATTTTTAAGATTTCCAGGTGGATGTGTTATTGAAGGAAATAGTAAAGATGAAATGTACAATTGGAAAAATACTATTGGAAATGTAGAACAAAGAAAAGAAATCCCTAATATTTGGGGATATAGTCAATCATTTGGTCTTGGATTTTTTGAATACTTTCAACTATGTGAAGATATTGGAACTGTTCCAGTACCAGTGTTAAATTGTGGTATGACATGCCAAGCCAGAGGTGTTAATGGAGTTCCTAATTATATGGCAGATATTGGTGGTGATCTTAATTCATTTATACAAGATGCTGTTGATTTAGTTGAATATGCTAATGGTGATGAATCTACTACTTGGGGTAAAAAGAGAATTGAAGCTGGTCATAAAAAACCATTTAACTTGAAATATTTAGCTATAGGTAATGAACAATGGGGAAATGAATATCATAAAAGATTTGAAGAATTCCAAAAAGTTTTAAACGAAAAATGTCCAGGCATAACATTAATCTCTTCAGCTGGTCCATCTGCATCTGGTTCTTTATTCGATGATAATTGGAACTGGATAAAAGAAAAAGCACCTAATACTGTAGTAGATGAACATTATTATATGGATCCTGATTGGTTCTTAAGAAATACTAATAGATATGATAAATATGATAGAAATGGTCAAAAAGTATTTCTTGGTGAATATGCATCTCAAAGTAATACACTAAAATCAGCATTAGCTGAAGGTGCTTATTTAACTGGACTTGAAAGAAATTCTGATATAGTAAAAATGGCATCTTATGCTCCACTATTTGCTAAATCAGATGATTATCAATGGTCTCCTAATATGATTTGGTTTAATGGAAGCACAAATTATGTTACTCCAAATTATTGTGTACAAAAATTATTCAGTAATAATTTAGGAACTCAAATGCTTAAAGGAGATCTTATAAAGCCAACTATACCAAGAAACAATGATATAAAAGGTGGAATACTTCTTGGTGGATGGTCAACACAAGTTCAATATGATAATGTAAAAGTAACAAACAATTCTACTGGTGAAGAGATATTTAGTGATAACTTTGATAGTGATAATGGTAAATGGACTAAAGCAAGTGGAAATTGGGTTGTTAAAGATGGAAAACTTCAATTAAATGACATAGTTGACAGCTGCAAAATACTAACTAACAATACTGATTGGAGTAATTACACATTTGAAGTAGATGCTAAAAAGCTAGGTGGTAAAGAAGGTTTCTTAGTTGGATTTGGAGCAAAGGATTCTTCAAATTACTATTGGTATAACTTAGGTGGATGGAATAACACTAAAACTGCTGTAGAAAAAGCGGTAAATGGTTCAAAATCAACTGTAAATGAAGCTGATTCAAAATATGCAACTATAAATACTGGGGAAGATTATAAAATTAAAGTAGTTGTTAATGGAAATAAAGTAAGTTGTTATTTGAATGGACAATTGACTAATGAATTTACTGAAGAAGGCAGAGATACTGATGTATACACTTCCACTAGTTATGATTCAAATTCAAATGAGTTAATAGTTAAAGTAGTAAATGTAGCTGAAGAAGATAAAAAAGTAAAAATTAATATTGATGGAAAGCAAAATATTGTTTCAAAAGCCAATGTACAATATATAACTGGTGAAGATTTGAGTGCTGTTAACTCTTTTGATAATCCAGAAAATATATCTATAAAGACTAAAAAGTTAGAACATCTTTCAAAGAATTTTGATTATAATGCTGATAAAAATTCAGTATCTGTAATAAGAATTAAATTGAAATAGAAAACAATAAAAGCAACTTCTTAAAACTTATAAGAAGTTGCTTTTATATTTGCGTAAGGAGCTTATTTTAAGTTTTCCCTAAAATATCAATATTATTCTATACTATATAATTATTTTCTATTCAAATGTAACTTCTCCAGTTTCAATATGGTATTTTGCTCCTACAACTTTAACTTTATTTGATTTTATTAACTCCTCTATTTCTGGATCTTTTTCGATTTCACTTACTGTATTTTTTATATTTTCATTTTCTACTTCCTCATTTATTTTATCCTTTGGTACATTTTTAGCTTCTACAGCCTTAAGTGAAATATTGATTTTATCTAATATTCCTTGTAAATTTTCAGAACCCTTTGTATTATCAACAGCAGCTTGTACAGCTCCACACTTTTCATGACCTAATACTACTATTAATGGTGCATTTAAATGCCCAGCTCCATATTCTATGCTACCAAGTGTTATCTTATCTAACACATTCCCTGCATCTCTAATAACAAATATATCTCCTAACCCTTCATCAAATACAGTTTCTGGATCTACCCTACTATCACTACAAGAAACTATTACTGCAAAGGGGCTTTGTCCACCACTTAACTTCTTTAAATTTTCTTTACTAATATCTTCACCTAATACATTTCCATCTACAAATCTTTTATTTCCTTCTACTAGTAATTTTTGTGCATCATCTGGATTTGTAACATCTGGTCTACTATATACTTCATGGTTTATAGTTTCTGCAGATTCCTTACCCTCACTATTTTGTTTTGCAACACATCCTGTAAAAAGCGATGTTAAAACCCCTACTGATATTACTAATGATATTACCTTTTTCTTCATACAAATTTCATCTCCATAAACAATCTATGGTGTATTCATTGCATATATGAATACACCATTTTGTATTTTACTCCTTTTTTCATGAAATTTCTACATATTTTTAGGATTATATCTATTTTTTTCATGAGTTTCTCATTAATTCACTATATATTATAAACTTCCATAAATAATTAAATAATCTAAATATTTAATTCCAAATTTGATTTGCCCATTCTGGATGATCAATAAATGGATTTCTATTATGTTGATATTTGTTGTATATTATATCATTTCTTCTCATTTCAGTAACATCCACTGGATCCTCAGCATTCCATTTAAGTAAAGTACTCAATTTTCCAAAGTAAGGTGCAGTTCCATTGTTTACTTTTTCATTTAATTCTAAATCTGGTTCTCCATTTTCTCCTTCATATCTAACAGCCATGTAAAATAACATTCTGGCTATATCACCTTTTACACTATCTCTTGGTTCCCATGAATCACTATCATATTTACATTGAGTAGCTTCCTTATCTGGATTTCCACCTTCATCAAAATCTAAATTTCCTCTAGTACTATTTACAGATGCGTCTGCAGCTCTTAAATGATGTAAATCTGTTCCTGCACCTATGCTAGTTCCAAAATTACCATGTGACTTTGCCCATACATGTTCTCTATTCCAATTATCTACCCCTGATCCATTTGTATTTTTCCCTTGAGAACGACCTGTATATAAAAGTATTACATTATTTGAGTTATTAGGATCTTCATCAGTATCCCTTATTCCATCCCATATAGCACTATATGATAGTTTTGTATTATTAGAAATTATCTTATGAAGTGTTGATTTTAAAGTTGTTCCTGTCTTACCCACAGCTGATATATAGTAGCTTGAATCATAAGGACTTAAAACACTACCACTACTAGTATTTCCACCAGTACTTCCATTATCGGAATTACCATCATCACCTGCTCCATTACCATCTGAAGTTACCCTTACTATATCAGTAATATTTTTTATTCCAGCATGTGAAAAATAAGCTGTTAAATTTCCCGAAACTTTAATTTCTGTACCTTTTACACTTGGATTAGTTTTTAATCCGAATGAATTTCTATATGTACTAGGCACTTGAATATAAATCATTTTTGAAGTATTAGTTTCATTTTCACCATCTGCAATTGCAATTGCAGTATCACCATTAAATCCACTTTGTAAAACCGTATTAATAGCTGTTGGCTGTCCAACTATATACCCTTCAACAGTTTTTAAATCATTATTTTGATTGGATATAGCTTGTGCTACTGAATATGAAGATGTACTTGACACTGTACCTGTTAAAGAATATGCATTTTTAGGTATTGAACAAGTAATAACCACAGCTAAAATAAGTGTTGATATGAGTATACACCCTTTGTTTTTTAATTTTCCAAATTTCAATACTATTCCCCCTATAAATAATTATAATTGAACTTTTTTAGTATAACCAAACCTCCTCTCGTTAATAATTGTAATATTCGCACAAATTTATCATTGTAAATTATAGCAATATTTCATAAGTTTACCGTAATATTATATCATCATAAACTATTTAAGTTACTTTATTTAACACAAACATTACTTAATAAACAAACTTTTTTACACAAAAAAGATGTAGTTAATTAATAATCTAACTACATCTTTTAAAAATTCACTTATCTACAATTTTTATTTATTTTCTTCTTCAAATTTCTTCATAAATTCAACTAAGGATTTAACACCTTCAATTGGCATAGCATTGTATATACTCGCTCTCATACCACCAACAGTTCTATGTCCTTTTAGGTTTTCAAATCCTGCTTCCTTTGCTTGTTTTACAAATTTAGCATCTAACTCATTTGACCCAGTAACAAATGGAACATTCATTAAAGAACGATCCTTCTTTACAACTGTTCCTTTAAACATACTGCTTGAATCAAGATAATCATAAAGTATAGCAGCCTTTTCTTCATTTATCTTCTTCATGGCTTCTAATCCACCTTTATTTTCAAGCCACTTAAATACTTTTCCACATATATATATTCCATAAGCTGGTGGTGTATTATATAATGACTTATTATCAGCATGAGTCTTATATTGTAGCATTGTTGGAGTACCTGGTAGTACATCCTCTGTAATTAAATCTTCACGAATTATTACAACAACAACTCCTGCAGGTCCTATATTCTTTTGTGCTCCTGCAAAAATCAATCCATATTTTGATACATCTACTGGCTCAGATAGAAAATCTGATGACATATCAGCAACTAATATCTTGTCCCCAACTTCTGGTAATTCATTATATTTAGTTCCATATATTGTGTTATTGTGACATATATACACATAATCAGCATCATCTGAAATCTTTAAATCCTTTAAATCAGGTATATACGTAAAAGTTTTATCTTCAGAAGAAGCTATAACATTTACTTTTCCATATATTTTACCTTCTGATATTGCTTTTTTTGCCCATTGCCCAGTTTTAATATAATCTGCAACCTTATTCTTCATTAAATTCATTGGAATCATTGCAAATTGTTGTGACGCCCCACCTTGTAAAAATAGTATCTTATAATTGTCTGGAATATTCATTAATTCTCTTAATGTTTTTTCAGCATCTGTTATAATCCCCTCAAAAGCTTTGGAACGATGACTCATTTCCATAACTGACATACCAGTGCCATTGTAATCTAACATTTCCTCTGCTGCTTCTTTTAATACCTCTTCTGGCAGTACAGCAGGTCCTGCTGAAAAATTATAAACTCTTGTCATTTGAAAAAGCCCCCTTGTAATAAATTAAGTTAAACCTATAAACATTCTAATAAAAATCAGATTAAAATGTTGTTAAATTTTTAACTTCTACTTATAATTTATATTAATATAGTATAAATATCAAGAAATAAAATTGCTACCTACTTAAAAAAATAAGCTTATTTTCTCTATATACTTGATTTTCTTTATTATTTTATTAAATAACTAATAATTTTAATATTTCTAATAATATATAATTTAAGTTGTAGAACTTTATAAATCATAATTAAAAAAATCCTTAGTAATACTAAAATTAGTACCACTAAGGATTTATTAACTATTTCTTTAAGCTTGCGCCATTTGTTTCTATAACTTCTTTATACCAATTAAAACTCTTTTTCTTATATCTTTCTAATGTTCCACTTCCATCATCATGTCTATCTACATATATGAAACCATACCTCTTTTTAAGTTCAGCAGTAGATGCACTAACTAAATCAATACATCCCCATGTAGTATATCCCATAAGTTCAACACCATCTTCAATAGCTTCTGCTACTTGAACTAAATGATCATTTAAATAGTTTATTCTATAATCATCATTTACAGTTTTATTTCCATTTTCATCTGTTATAAGTTCATCAACAGCCCCTAGTCCATTTTCTACTATAAATAATGGTTTTTGATATCTATCATATAATAAATTTAAAATATATCTTAATCCTTCTGGATCTATTTGCCATCCCCATTCAGAAGCTTCTAAATATGGATTTGGTACACCTGATAGAATATTTCCCTTTCCTTTTTTATTCTTTTCTGGATCTGCAGTTGCACATGAGCTCATATAATAACTAAATGAAATAAAGTCTACTGTATTTTTTAATATTTCTTTATCTCCTGGTTCCATTTTTATCTCTATGCCATTCTCTTTAAAAATTCTATTCATGTACCTTGGATACTCTCCTCTAACATGAACATCAGCAAAGAAAAGATTTTCTCTATCTTGCTCCATTGCTTTAAGTACATCACTTGGTTTTGCTGTTAATGGATAATTTGGCACTCCAAGAATCATACAACCTATTTTAAATTCTGGATTTATTTCATGACCTATTTTTACTGCAAGTGCACTTGCTACTAATTCATGATGCATTGCTTGATATAAATCTTGCTTACTTAATTTTTCTTTTGGTGTCCATATTCCAGCACTCATATAAGGAGCATGAAGAGCTGAATTTATTTCATTGAAAGTTAGCCAATATTTAACTTTATCTTTATATCTAGTAAAGATAGTTCTTACATAATTTTCAAAAAAACCTACAAGTTTTCTATTCACCCAACCATCATAATTCTTAGCTAGAGCAAGTGGTGTTTCGTAGTGTGAAATAGTAACTAATGGTTCTATTCCATACTTAGCTAATTCATCAAATACTTTATCATAAAATTCTAATCCTTTTTCATTTGGCTCTTTATCATCACCATTTGGGAATATTCTTGACCATGCAATAGATAATCTAAAAGTCTTAAATCCCATTTCTGCAAATAATTTAATATCTTCTTTATATCTATGGTAAAAATCTATTCCAATAAGCTTCATATTATCTTCTGTTGGTGCATCTGTTATTGGTCCCATTATTCCTTTTGGAGCAATATCTTGAGTTGATAATCCTTTACCATCTTCATTATATGCACCTTCAAATTGATTAGCTGCTGTAGCTCCACCCCACAAAAATCCTTCTGGAAACTTAATTGACATAACTATTCCTCCTTAATTTATAAAAAAATTTTTATTTGATAACTTTAATAAACTGATCTTTTTCTTTTATATCTTTATCTATTAATGACAATATATCATTATAGTCATTTACATTAGTAACAAGAACTGGTGTTATTACTTCATATCCTTCATTTTTAATAGCTTCTATATCAAATGTAACTAGTAAATCACCAATCTTTACTTTATCTCCATTCTTAACAAAAGCTTCAAAATGTTTTCCACCTAATTTTACTGTATCTAAACCTATGTGTATTAATATTTCTTCTCCATTTTCTGATGTAATTCCAATAGCAT
Source organism: Clostridium sp. SHJSY1 (assembly GCF_031626875.1). Taxonomy (NCBI): domain Bacteria; kingdom Bacillati; phylum Bacillota; class Clostridia; order Eubacteriales; family Clostridiaceae; genus Clostridium; species Clostridium sp. SHJSY1. The sequence continues at coordinate 67,811 of NZ_JANDMF010000018.1, read as the reverse complement.
GTTTTGTTTCAAATAAAGCTGAAATAACTCCATTAACTGGTGATACAGCCTTCCCTACACTTGGTATGATAGCTGCACCTTTTCCCATTATTTCTTCTGAAAATGTAATATCATTTACTTGGCTTAATGAAACAGCCCTTCCTTCTATTGGTGCAAAAATTAAATTTTCTCTTTTTGCTTCTGTTTTATCTAAAGCAATTTCTTTTTCAACTATTTCATCTTTTTCTAAAATCTCTTCTTCTTCATTAGCTGGATCATCAAATCCAATAATCCATGTAAGTACAAATGCTCCTACTATGGCTATAGCTGCTGTTATTATTGCATTAATAAAGTTTGAACCACCTTCTGGATTGATAAATTGAACTATAGATACAAGTGCTGGAGTTGCATAAACATATACTTTTAATGATACAATTCCTCCATAAAGCCCTGCTAATCCACTTGCTATCATACTTGCTATTAAAGGTTTTTTATATTTTAATGTAACTCCATACATGGCTGGTTCTGTTACTCCTGCAAGTAATGCTGAAATACTTGCTGCACTTGCAACTTGCTTTAAATCTTTATTTTTAGATTTAAGAGTTACTGCTAGAGCTGATGCTCCTTGTGCTAAATTTGATGGAAGCATTGCAACAATAAATAATGTTTCAAATCCTGTATTTGTTATAGCTGCTAAAGCTATAGGTACAAAAGCCCAATGCATACCTGTCATAACTAATAGTGGCATAAATGCAGCCATTAAAGGTAATGCTAACCATCCTGCTTTAGCTTGAATTGCATACATAGCTGTTGATAAACCTTCACCTACTAAATATCCTAGTGGTCCAATTGCTATTATTGCAATTGGCATTGCTATAAGTAATATCAACATAGGTTTTAAGAAATTCTTTGTAAATGCTGGAGTAATCTTATCCACTAATTTCTCAATATACGACATTATCCATGCCATCATTATTATAGGAATAACTGAATATCCATAACTTGCTGATGTAACTGGTAAGCCTAAAAATGATACTTTATCTCCTGCTGCAAGTAATTTTACAAAATCAGGATATACCATAACACTTACAACTGCACCCAATGTATAAGGGTTAATGTTGAATTTCTTTGATGTTGATATAACTAGTAGCATTGGTAAGAAATAAAAAGTTGCATCTCCCAAAGCATACAATATAGTATAAGCTTGACTATCTGTTGATAAAATCCCTATAGTTGTTAGTATAACAACTAGAACTTTTATCATACCTGCACCAACAATTGCTGGCATAGTTGCTGACATGCTGCCTGAAACAACATCTAAAATTTTTGTAATTATATTTTGTTTTTCACTTGGTTTTTCTGAAACTTTAGATACATCACTAAAATTCCCTAGTTTTAATATTTCTTTATAACAGGTTGAGACATCATTTCCAATAATCACTTGATATTGACCACCCTTTTTCATGATGCCCATAACACCTTTTATATTTTTTACTTCTTCATCATTTATAATACTCTCATCTTTTAAGGTAAATCTTAGTCTTGTCATACAATGCATAACACTGTTAACATTACTTTCTCCACCTAGTTTTTCTAATATCTTTTTAGCTACTATTGAATAATTCATAGTACAAATCCTCCATTTAAAATAACTTATTTAATAATTAATTTTAATGAAGTAATGCCCATAACACAGTTTTCTGTTTATAGTAACAACCTTACATTTTTAAAAAAGCCCAAGAAATGCAAAAAACATTTTTTGCTATTCTTAGGTCTAGCCTGCATTACCAGTAACAATCCTAATTCTATTCTACTTGTTTTGTAACCCTATTTATATGTACTGCTAAGTACATCATTTCTTCATCTGTAAGTTCTGTTTGAAATTCACTTTTAATATATTTTCTAATTTTTTCTGTACATTCATATGCATCTTTATACTTTGTTCTAATTATTTCACATAAACTTTTGTCTTCATCTGAAATTTCACTTCCACTAAAAATTCTCTGAGAAAAAAATTTCAAATGTGTAATAAATCTTTCATAATGAAGTGAATACTCATCTAATTCTAATTTGTAATGAAATTTTACTATATTCAAAATGCTTTGAATCATTTTTGTTATATTCATTGTTTCATTCATATTAGTATAATTTAATTGGGCATTTACAATATGCATTGCAATGTTTGCTGCCTCATCTTCTGGTAAATCAACGTTTAACCTTTTCTTTATTATTTGAAGAGCATCCTTGCCAATTAGAAATTCATGATTATAAAATCTTTTTATTTCCCATAATAGTGCATTTTTAAACTCTAAGCCTTTTTGAACTCTTTCTATTGCAAAATTTATATGATCTGTTAATAGAATATAGATATTATCATTAAGCTTCTTTCCAAGAGAATATCTTGCATAAGAAACTATTTCATTAGTAGTTTGAATGACTTCTAACGGAATATCAGATAATAATTCTATTAGTTTATTAGAGTAATTTTTATTTTCAAGAAAATAAATCTTTTCTATCTTACTTTCATCTACAACTTCTCCAATTTTTTTCTTAAATCCAAGTCCACATCCCATAACAAGAACTTCTTTATCATTATTATCAAAACTTTGAACTAAATTATTATTTATTATCTTACCAACTTTCATAACTTGTCCCCTTTAAACTTGCAATAAAATTAACTTAACATTTTTATAAGGCCAATATCATTTATCTTTGATATCATAAAAAAATAGAAAAATATACAATTTTACTATTTAGGTATAAAAAAAAGACTATACCCAAAATAATATCATTAAAATATTATCTCCACTTCGGTAAAGCCTGCATAACCAGTAACAACCCTTTGTTTTTTCGACATGATAAGGATATCATAAACTTTCTTCTATGTCAAATGTTTCACTTTTAAAAGTTATTATAATTTAATAATAAAGCTTAGGACTAATTGTATCATTTTATTAATCCTAAGCTTTTTATTATTCTAATATATTTTTTGTTGCAACAACATCAACACCAGTTTGAAGTACATCTTTAATTAAAATATCTCCTATTTTAACTGGAGCATTTACACTAACTTTATTTATCTCTTCCATACATTTCATAGTAAGTCCTTTTGGTATTGCCTTTTGAGTTTTTACTGGAACTACTTGTGCCTCTCTTCCATTAACCTTTACTGTTGAAGTTATTATTCTAACTGGATTTGTGACTTCATTTACTCCATATTCAGCTCCTCTAGGACAAGTGTTTCCACTTACCTTTAAACTCTCTTCCTCAACCTTTAAATGACAACCTTTAGGGCAGCATATACATATTAATTCTCTTTCCATTTTCTACTCACCATCCTCTAATGATATTGTTATATCTTCTTTAACTTTTTCTAATAACACTTTACTTAAAACCACTTTTTCCATTTCTGATGGTGCCAAATGAGCTCTTTTAAATTTAGCTATAATCTCGTCTCCGCTTCTAACTACTAGTGCTTTGTTGTGATATATGTTATTTACTCTCATAAACACAGTTAACTTATCTTTAACATCATCTATATTTAATCTTTGTGGAACTGTATAATTAACATTATTACCATTAATTATATTTACATATTTATCTTTCTTTAGTTCATTTCTTATATATCTAGCTGCTGAAATACCTGTACGTTTTGATTCCTCTGTTACAAAGTCAACTAAGTCATGAACATGAACTACATTACCACAAGCAAATATTCCGTCTACAGATGTTTCCATACTTTCTGTAACTTTTAAACCATTTGTCCTTCTATCAGATTCAATTCCTGCATTAACAGACAATTCATTTTCTGGTATCAATCCAACTGATAATAATAAGGTATCTGCATCAAATGTTATTTCTGTTCCTTTAATAGGCCTTCTGTTTTCATCTACTTTTGATATTACTACTTTTTCAACTCTTTCTTTACCTATAATATCTACAACTGTATGGGATAGATATAATGGAATATCATAATCATTTAAGCATTGTACTATATTTCTATTTAATCCATTTGAATATGGACATAATTCTACTACAGCTTTAACTTTTGCTCCTTCAAGAGTCATTCTTCTTGCCATTATAAGACCAATATCACCAGATCCTAAAATAACAACTTCCTTTCCAGGCATATATCCTTCAACATTAATATATCTTTGAGCTGCACCTGCACTAAATACCCCTGCTGGTCTATCCCCTGGTATATTTATTGCACCTCTTGTCCTTTCTCTGCATCCCATTGAAAGGATTATAGCCTTGGCTTCAAGTTCCATATATCCTTCTTCTGAATTTATTGCATAAACTTTTTTATCCTTTGTTATTTCTAATACCATAGTATCAAGTTTCACTTCTATATCAGTTTCTTTTACCATTTCAATAAATCTACTTGCATATTCTGGACCTGTAAGTTCCTCTTTGAAAGTATGTAACCCAAAGCCATTATGAATACATTGATTTAGTATTCCACCTAATTCTTTATCTCTTTCTATAATTAATATCTTTTTTATTCCATTATTATATGCTTCATAAGCTGCTGCAAGGCCTGCTGGTCCTCCACCTACTACGATTAATTCATAACTCATAACTTTGTCCCCCTTCTACTTAGTTTTCCCTACTAATATATAAGATTTATCTTTTTCCAACATAACACTTTCTAATGGAACACCGTATTCTCTTGCTATTATCTCTTGAACTTTTGGTCCACAGAATCCACCTTGACATCTTCCCATTCCTGGTCTACATCTTCTTTTTACTCCATCTAATGATATGGCTCCAAAGCTTCTTTTTATTGCATCAACTATTTCTCCTTCTGTTATACTTTCACATCTGCAAACTATTCTTCCATACTCAGGATTTTCTTTTATAAGATTAGCCTTATCCTTTGGTTCTAATTCCATAAAATGAATTTGATCTCTTTTTGCTATGAAATCTTCTTTTTTCTCTAAGCTACATCCTGCTTTTTCTAATATACTAACTACATCTAGTGCTATAGCTGGAGCTGAAGATAACCCTGGTGATTTCATTCCTGCAACATCTACAAAACCTTTTACTTCATCATTTTCTTCTACTATAAAATCACCTGTATCTGGATTAGCTCTAAGTCCTGCAAAATTTCTTATTCCTTCTCTAAAATTAACTTTTGTTGTAGTTCTCATAGCAGATTCTCTTATTTCTTCTAATCCTTCTGCAATTGTACCTAAATCTTCTTTATCTTCTATATCTCTTGCATCAGGTCCTACTAATAAATTTCCATGAACAGTTGGTGTTACCAATACTCCCTTTCCAAACTTAGATGGACATTGGAATAATGTATGACTAACTAAACTTCCTTGGCTTTTATCCATTACATAATATTCACCACTTCTTGGAATTATCTTAAAGCTTTCTTTGCAAATTAAATTGTGTATCTTATCAGCATAAACTCCAGCAGCATTTATAACAAATTTAGCTTCTACTATCTCTCCATCCTTAGTTGAAATCTTAAAGAAATCATCTTTCTCTATTGAAACAACTTCTTTTCTTAATTTAATCTCTCCACCATTTTCAACTGCATTTTCTGCTAAAGCTATAGTATATTCAAATGGTCCAACTATACCACCAGTTGGGGCATATAATGCTCCTTTTATGTCTTCATTAAGGTTTGGTTCTAATTCTAAAGTTTCATCCATTGTTAAAACTTTTAAATTTTTAACTCCTACTTTTGTTCCATTCTCATAAAGCCCTCTTATTGTATCCATATCCTCTTCATTAAAAGCTAAAATTAATGATCCATTTCTCTTAAAAGGAACACTTAACTCTTTGCATAAATCTTCAAACATTTCATTTCCTTTTACATTGTACTTTGCCATTAAAGTACCTTCTTTAGGATCATATCCTGCATGCACTATTGCCGAATTTGCTTTACTTGTTCCTAGTGAAACATCATTTTCTTTTTCTAACACAACTACCTTTAAGTTATATTTGGTTAATTCTCTAAATATGGAACATCCTACGACACCTGCTCCAATTATTGCTACATCATACATATTAAACCCTCCTTAATCACGTAAAAAAAGCCAAGCTAAAAACAAGGTGAATAATCACCAAAGTTTTTATGCTTGACTCTAAATTCTCTCAGCATTTTATTATTTACTTTATAATTATATTATAGCCTGTATAGGTATACATGTCCAGCTTTTATTTTAATCTTCTTCCCATTCTTGTGCTCTCTTAACCGCTTTCTTCCATCCCTTGTATAATTTATTCTTTTTATCTTCATCTAAATTAGGAGTATAAGTCTCACTTACAGCCCACTTTTCTGCAATCTCTTCTTTAGATTTCCAGAAGCCTACAGCAAGTCCAGCTAAATATGCTGCACCAAGAGCTGTTGTTTCTGTTATTATAGGTCTTACAACCTCTGCACCTGTAATATCGGCTTGGAATTGCATTAATAAATTATTTCTACAAGCTCCACCATCAACTTTAAGACTTGTAAGTTTACATCCTGAATCTTCTTGCATTGCGTCCATTAAATCCCTTGATTGATACGCAATAGATTCAAGAGCAGCTCTAATAATATGATTTCTATTGGCTCCTCTTGTTAATCCCATAATGGCTCCTCTTGCATACATATCCCAATATGGAGCTCCAAGACCAGTAAATGCTGGAACAACATATACTCCTCCATTATCTTTAACCTTCTTAGCAAAATATTCTGTATCTGCAGCATCACTAACTAATTTAAGCTCGTCTCTAATCCATTGAATAACAGCACCACCAACAAATACTGATCCTTCTAAAGCATATTGTACTTTGTTATCAATTCCTATTGCAATGGTAGTAACTAAACCATTTTTGCTTTGAATCATCTTTTCTCCTGTATTCATAAGGAGGAAACAACCTGTTCCATAAGTATTTTTAACACTACCTTCCTCAAAACAAGTTTGCCCAAACAAAGCACATTGCTGATCTCCAGCCATACCTGCTATAGGCACTCTAACTCCTCCAGTGCCACCAAGATTTGTATATCCATAAACTTCTGATGAATTTTTAACCTCTGGTAACATGGATTTTGGAATGTTAAGTTTCTCTAAAATCCTTTCATCCCATTTTAATTCTTTTATATTATAAAGCATTGTTCTTGATGCATTTGTGAAATCGGTTACATGCACTTTGCCATTTGTAAGTTTCCATACTAACCAAGTATCAACTGTACCAAACAATAGCTCTCCATTTTCTGCTCTTTCACGTGCACCTTCAACATTATCTAAAATCCATTTTATCTTAGTTGCTGAAAAATATGCATCTAATAATAATCCTGTATTTTCTTTTACATATTCCTGAAATTCTTTATCTTCTTTAAGATCTTCTATTATAGCTGCTGTTCTTCTACATTGCCAAACAATTGCATTGTATACTGGTTCTCCTGTTTTTTTGTCCCATACTATCGTTGTTTCTCTTTGGTTTGTAATTCCTATAGCTGCTACCTCATCTTGAGTTATATTAGTTTTTGCCATTACTTCTTGCAAAACTCCATATTGGCTTGCCCATATTTCTAAAGGATTATGTTCAACCCATCCTTGATTGGGATATATTTGAGTAAATTCTTTTTGGCTTACACCAAATATATTTTGATCTTTATCAAAAATTATCGCCCTCGAACTAGTAGTTCCTTGATCTAAAGCTATAATGTATTTTTTCATATAATGCACTCCTCTGTTATCTAATATTTCTCTAAAATTTAATTTTCTATATACTACATGTCCCAAATTTCTTTTTTAGTTGTAGACACACATGTAGCTCCTGAACTTAAAGCCTCCATAACCTCTTCTTTAGTTTCAATTAACCCTCCTGCGACTACAGGTTTATTAGAATACTTTGCAATAATATCGATTACCTTTGGGATTATTCCTGGTAAAATCTCCACTGCATCACATTCAGAAATCAAATGATTCTTAACATTATTTAATGAAAGTGTATCAAAGATAAAGAACCTTTGAACTGCCAATAAATTATATTTCTTAGCTGCCTTAACTACTTGTGGCTTTGTACTAATTATGCCACTAAATTTAGTTTCTTCTTTAATATACCTTATAACAACTTCTTTATTTGTAAATCCTTCAACTAAATCGATATGAATTATTCCTATTTTACTATTGGATGTTATGATATTGCTTATTTCTTTAATGTTCATTACATCTCCATATAAAACAAATATGATTTCAGCGTCTGAATTTACAGCTTTATCTAATTGTTCTTCATTTTTTACTGCTGCTATAATTGGATTTTCTTCTAATAATTCTTTTATATTCATGTTTACTCCTGTGTAATTGTTTTCTTTTTATTCTAAGTATTACACACTAATTTTATAGTGTCAAATCATGGGATAATAATTTAAAAGAATTACTTTAGAAAAATAATGTATAAACTAAAGCACCTAAAATACCACCAATTATTGGCCCAACTACAGGAATCCATGAATAATCCCAATCCGAATCACCTTTATTAGGTATTGGTAAAACTGCATGTGCAATTCTTGGTGCTAAATCTCTAGCTGGATTAATCGCATAACCTGTTGTTCCTCCTAAACTTAATCCAATTCCCCAAATCAATAAACCTACAAATAGTGTTCCAATTCCATTAGTTAAATTTTGTGCTCCTATTCCTAAAATTCCAAAAACTAATACAAATGTACCTATAACTTCACAAATAAAGTTTACAGTTTTATTTCTTATTGCTGGACCTGTACAAAATATTCCTAGCTTGTCCTCTTTGCTATCACTACATTTAAAATGATCATAATTATGAACAAATACTAAAATAGCTCCTAAAAATCCACCTATAAATTGTCCTGCTAAGTATATTGGAACCTGACTCCATGCTACTTTTCCTATTACAGCAAAAGCAATTGTTAATGCCGGATTAAAATGTGCTCCACTGTAGCTTCCAAAAATCAAAGCTGGAACTGCTACTGCAATAGCCCATCCAGTTGTAATTACAATCCATCCTGAGCCATATCCCTTTGATTTCTTTAAGACAACGTTTGCAACAACACCATCTCCTAATAGAATAAGTAATAATGTACCTATAAGTTCTGCTAAAAAAATTGTCATAGCACCATCTCCCTTCTATTTTACGATACCTCTTCACTATTATATTCATTACCTAGAATTATTTTATATGCACCTACTCTCGTAAATTAATCTTCTTTTTAATATTACTATTAAATAACACAATATATATTTATGATTTAAACAATAATTTTAGTAAAACTAACTTTATTAAGAATTAGTTAATTTTCTTCATAATTATAGCCACATAAAACACACTTTACTTTAAACAACTTATTTCTAATGTCGCTTAAAATAGAAGTTTTAAATTACTTAGTCTCATTTAACTAAGTAATTTCTGTTTTATGTGGCTGAATTCTCTAATTTCTCTATAGCCTACATTTATATTTTTTTCTCTGAAAACACCTTAATGTAATTGTTTTCTCTACGTTTTCAGTATCACATATTTATTTCCAAGTGTCAACAATAGATATTTTTTTAACGAACATGAAATTTAAAATTTGTTCTTTATTTAATTCATAGCTAAAATTATATCTTCTGGATTCCATTAACTGATACTTATCATTTTTTATATTAACCTATTTTCTAGTTAACATTTAAAATTCCACCACTTGCAAGTGTATAACTACCACTTAATGTACAATCTGAACCTGCCTTAGCTGTAATTGTAACACCTGTAGGAGCATCTATTTTTGATATATCAGAACTAACAAGTGTAACATTAGAATCTGCTGTTGCTGTCCATTTACTATTTGCATCAATATTGATAGAAGCATCCTTTATTTTACCTTTTAAAGTTGTCCCAACAAGATTAATTGACATGGTTCTTTCAGTATCTTCATGGAGTATATCGCCTTCAAGTCTCATGTTTTTTAACATTGTATTTATTCCATAAACTTTTTCACCAGTTGGAACTTTAGTTCTATTTTCATCAGAATTTATTATTGATTTAATTAGAACTCCATTTTTACATACAATATTTGAACCATCAATAGTAATATCTGCATTATGACTTTTTACTAAAATAGTAGAATCATCTGTTTCTATATTTCCACCATTGACATTTAAAGTAGATTTATCTGAAGTACTTCCCATTACACAATGCAACATAGCGAAATTTGTTTTACAAATAACACTTGTGTTATTAAAAGTAGCATCATTAGTTCCTGCCATAATTAATGCCATAGCTGCACTATCAAATTTGCAATTATTGAAAGCATCATGACATCCATTATCTGCATAAGCTCCATATCCACTTGTAATTGTTTTAACCCTACAGTTATTTGCTTCAAGGTAAACATATCCATTTGCAGAATCAGTTGAAAGTGCTCCCCAACCATCTGCTATAATATTTGAATTGTAGTAATAACTTTTAGAATTATTCATAGTTAGACAGGTACGTGCAGTTCCAGTTACAGCTAAACCAGTTGGAGGGGTCATCATTCCTGGTCCAATTTTTGCCACATAATCACTTGGTAATGCCCCACCATTGGCCATAAGTGTAGAATCATATACCTTTATTGTGCTATTATCAGTAGCAGCTGTTGCACTTCTTATGCAACCATTTGTAATTATTTGCGAATTACTTAAAGTTAATGTGCCACCATCATTAACCATAGCTCCTGCTCCAACTCCTGAAAAATCATCACTTCCATTTCCTGAAAGTAAAATTTTAGAGTTTTCTAATAAATAATTAGAATTACTTCCTGTTACATAAAGCCCATTTAAGCTTTCTACATCAGATAAGATTTTTATTTTTTTTGCTGCACTCCCTGTAACATCACTTCCTGATACTGCTGATGTAATAGAGTTGTCCAAAGTATATTTTCCATCTTTTATATATACAGCAGCAGAAGTAATTGGGGTAATACTTGCTGCTGGTGGCCCTCCTGCTGGAATTTCTGCAGCTGCTACCATGACTTTAGAAGATATTGTAGTCAACATATAAACACTAATGGCACAAGCGATAAATCCTTTTAATCTCTTTCTATTATTCATATTTCACCTCTATAAATTTTTTCGTTAATATTATTTTGAATTTTCTATCAATCACACTAAAAATCTAATTTATTCAGCAGTTTTATCAATTGTAATAACTATATTCCCTTTATAAGTACCAGCTTTAATTTCAGTTTCATTTCCATCAATTTTCATAGTAACTTTATATCCATTAGGAGTAGTAATTTTAGAATCATTATCAATAGTTAAACTTGTCAAACATGACTTACCAGTAACAGTCCAATTGGAACCATTAGTTAATGATACTATTACACCATTATTAACAGCACTGCTAACAGCATTAGTAACCTCTCCTAATTCCTCATAATCCTCAGATGTTATAGTATCTTTTGCATGTTTAGAATTAGATGCAGAAATCACACCATTTATTTTAGTTTTATCAAAATTAAGAGAAAGATTTTTTGCTAAGTTTTTCTTATTCCCCATAAAATCCGTAGCAGTTCCACCACGTGTAGAATTATAAAAATCACCTTTTAAAATTGTATTTGAAAAATTAGCTATAGTATCTGTATCTTTTGTAACTATAGTAGTATCATGACTTTCATCTAAAGTAGCATCTCCAGTTGGTTCTTTATAGACACCTGTATTATACATTACACCATCACTCATAACTGCACCCGGATCATCATTATCCATTAATTGAAGGATAACTCCACTTGCTGATTTTACATGAGCACCTTTTGAACCATCCATATTAATATTTGCAGCAGCTCCCTTAATTAAAAAAGAAGTTTCTCCAGTTTCAAAGACTGTACCATCCTTAATATTAACTGTACCATTGCCATGCCACATAACACCAAATCTATTGGATTTTACAGTGGTTTGTGTCTCTTGCAAAGATTTCAACTCACCAGAAGTAAGACCAAGACTTAAATCTGAGTTTAATGTATTTAATTTTTCTGATGTGCTAGCTCCAAAATTTCCAGTACCACCTGTAACTATTAATCCATAATCAGGTACATTAATTTTACAGCCATAAAAACTATCTATAGAATCACCTATTGCATAAGCTCCATATCCACTTTTACCTGTAACAGCAATTTTACTATTAATAGCAGTAAGCTTTACATTTTTACAAGCATCTACTGAAAGAGCTCCCCATCCTTCAGCAGACACTGAAGAATTAATATACGTAGCTTTAGTATTTTCTCCTAATACATTAGTAGCTCTGCAATTTCCTGAAATTCCAAGCATCCAAGGGGCTGATTTCATTAATCCCGGTTGTACATTTGCCTTATAATCAGATGGAAGAACTCCATCTTTAGCACTGATATTTGAATTTTTAACTATCATATTGCTGCCAGCATCAGCTACAACAGCTGTACGAATTGCACCATGAGTGTCTATATTGGTATTGTTTACTACTACTGTTGTATTTTTACCTGTAGACATAATACCTGCACCATAACCAGCAAAATCATTACCCCCATTACCAATTAAACTAAGTCTAGAATCATTGATACTATAAGTCCCACCTGGCACATATATAGCGTTAAATTTTTCTTCTTCTGATTTGATATTAATATTATCTGCAGAAGTGTTTGTTACATTTCCACCAACAACTTCTGCTTTAACAGATTTATCTGATACAATACCTGTAGAATCTACATATAATGCTTGTTTGAAATAATGTGTAAGACTTGGAGAATACTTAACTACATTTTGCTTTGTTACTGATAGAACAATATCTCCTCTATATGTGCCTTTTTCAATTGCCTTTCCAACTCCATTAACTGATAATGTTACATCATATCTTTCTGGTGCAGCAATTGATGAACCTTCACCAATAATTAATTTTTGTAGTTTTGTAGTTTTGTCAATAGTCCAAGTAGTGTTTGCTTCAACTGTTTTAGAATTTTCTGTAACTGATAAAGTATCAGTAATAGATAATGTACTAGATGGTATTGTTGTAGCAAAAGTTAAACAAGATGTACTGCTCATTATAGAAGCAATAGCTACACAAGAAATAATAATTCTTTTCTTTTTCATTACTTTTCCTCCTCATTATTTTTTTATTATATTAATTTAGGGACATGAAAATAAATAACAAGTCCAAATTTGCCATGAATATTTTTCATCAGGCAATCTGCTGACACAGGATGATGGAAAATAGTCTGGCGGATTGACTTGTTATTTTTTTGATTGTCCATTAATGTAATAGACTAAAATCCTAAAGCATAGCCTCCTCCATCAATAACAAGTATGTGCCCTGTTATCATTGCAGCAGCATCACTTGCAAGGAAACATACGCCACACGCAATGTCACTAGGTTCTGATAATTTTTTTAACGGAATATTATCTGTAAGGCTACTCATATCTTTTGATATTGCATTTTTCATTTCTTCAGTTTTAACACCACCTGGAGCTACTGCATTTACACGAATTTGATGCTTCCCCCATTCTACCGCAGCTTGTTTAGTTATTTGTACCACTGCTCCTTTACTTGCACTATAATGAGCAGAGCATAAAGGTTCTTGCATTCCCCTTAATCCAGCTATTGATGCAAAATTAATAATTGAACCTGAACTTTGTGGAATCATAGATTGGTTTACAACTGCTTGCATCATAAAAAAACTTCCTTTTGCATTTATGTTCAATGCATCATCCCATTCTTTTTCAGTAACTTTTGTTCCAAGATTAGAACTTAATATTCCAGCCGCTTGTACTAAAATATCTATTTCTCCTAATTCTTCTCTAATCTTTGTGACTAAGGAAGGAATATTTGATGCTTTTGATATATCTAGCTTGTACCCTTTTATGACTCCTTTTGATTCTAATTTTCTTATAGCTATATCTATATTTTCTTGAACAATATCTACTATTGCTACTTTAGCACCACTTTCAATCATTTTTTCAGCACAGGAATACCCTATTCCTCTTGCTCCACCTGTTATTACTACTGTTTTCCCATCAAATCTAATATCCATCAATACTCCTCCATACCTATTTTATTTTTAATCTAGATTCTCATTGCAGTTGAAAATGCACTTCTCATAGCTTGTTGTATTGTTGCAGGTTTTTTGCAATCTCCAATCATGTAAAATTCATCAGAAATACCTGCAAATTTTAATGCTTCATCTGTAAGTGATTTCATCCCTGCTGATACAACTACACTATCACACAGAATAGAAAATTCTATTCCATTTTCATCTTTATATACAACTTCCCCATCTTTAACTTCAGTTACAGTTGCATTCACAACAGATTTAAAGTTTGGAAGTGCTTCCCATGCAGCCTTAAACATTTCACTATAATGAATTTTAGTTGAATCTGCTGCTAATCTATCTCTCATTTCCAACACAGTAACATTATGTCCTTTCTCACAAAGATGCATTGCTGATTCCACTCCAACTTCACCGCCACCAATAACAACTACATTTTTTCCTAATATATCTGAATCCATAAAAGCTTTCTCTGGAAAGAACACATTATCTCTATCAATGCCAGGAATTGATGGTTTTACTGAAACTGCCCCAAGTGCAGTAATAATAACATCATAATTTTCTCTTTCTATCATCTCTGGTGTTGCCTTAGTGTTAATTTTTACTGCAATTTCATTTTTTTCAACTTGACTTATCAAAAAATCTTTAAAATGACGTAAAGGCCATTTAAATGATACATAATCTGAATGTTTAATTGCTCCTCCAAGTTTATCTCCAGCTTCATATATTACTACCTCATGACCTCTTTCTTTTAGATATAATGCACACCTCATACCTCCTGGTCCACCACCTATAATAGCTACTTTCTTTTTCCTCTTAACAGGCTCAATCATACGTTGAATTTTATGTTCTAATCCAATAATAGGATTTACAGAACAAACTGAAACAAATGGGTCTTTCTCTCCACGACCATGACATTTATTACAACGTAAACATGGCACTACATCATCTCCACGCCCTTCTTTTACAAGTTCAAAATAATTAGGATTAGAAATCCAAGCTCTTGCCATACTAATTAAATCTGCTTTACCCTCTGCTATAACTTTTTCACATGTATCTACATAATGGTATCCTCCAATAGTTCCAACCACTAAACCTTCTACCCTTTTCTTTACATATTCTGAATAATGTAAAAATGGTGTTTCTTCCAAGTTAAATCCAGTTGGATGTGCAGGATCAACAGAACTTGCACGAAGTTGTACAATATCTATGTATTCTTTTGCTTTATTTAAAAAAGTAACTGTATCATCTAATGTATATCCTCCTGGTAAATCTTCTGCTGACCATTCAATTTCAATTAAGAAGTTATTTCCAACTTTATTACGTACACGTTCTAATACCATAAGAGGAAACCTCATTCTATTTTCTAAACTACCACCAAATTTATCAGTTCTTTTGTTTGTATGTGGTGACATAAATCTGGATGGAAGATTTCCACCATAACAATAATGAATACTAACCATCTCATAACCAAGCATTTGAAGAATCCACGCTTGCTCTGCATAAGAATCACAAATTTTATCCAATGTTTTCTCGTCATACTCTACAGGCTCACCATGCGCAAAAATTTTTTCAATTTCAAACTCTTCCATTGGTGGTGCTGAAACCTTCCCATTCCCATAATCATATTCTACATTTTCATCTACCTTTTTCTTCTTTATAAGTGGATAAAAAGATGGTGGGCCAACAAATATAGCCATACATGCAATAGAATCATAATAATGTATGGAATCTGCTAATTGCATCAAATAATTCTGTGAGTTACAATCATACAAATCATAATCTGGAAAATGTCCAAAATCCATATCCATAGGAAACTGCTTTCCAATAGTAAAATTATTGATTCCCATACATGTGGTAATAGCTGCTCCTTTCGCTTTGTTTTCATAATGTGCTATAACTGAATCAGCTGGGTATGTTTCTGGCCCCTGTAAAAAATGTGGTAATGAATTTGAAGCTTCCATTCTATTTTTTAATACAAAATTTCTAATTTTTAATGGTGACATAAGATTTTTATATTTTTTACTCATTTAATTTCCTCCCTACGCTCTAATTATTTAATTAACTTATTCAAAAACTATTTTTATGTATCTAAAAAGTTATACTTGATTCTATATTGATTCTTTCTTGTCTTTGCCTTGAAAATAAAGCTATTATTACTCCAAGAGCACATATTGTAGTTATTAATGCAAATGACAGTTTATAATTTCCAGTAACATGAAGAGCAAAGGATCCTACCATCACTCCTGCTGAACCTGCAAAATTACCTGCACATGTCCAAATTGCTGATACTTTTCCCATTACATTAGGAGTGAATACTTTTACAGAAAAGCATTGATTTCCAACTGATACAAAAGGACTAAAAACACCAGCAACCATTAACCATATTGTAAGAATACTTTTTGAACTATAAACTGATGATGATAATATTCCATTTATTAAAATGATGTTTGAAATAAAGCCAATTAATATTATTGGCATGGCCTTCCCCTTAAAAGCTTTATCTATCAAAAATCCTGAAAAAAACATGCCAAACATCATTCCTACCCAAGTTAATGCTGATAATGACCCTGCTGTTTCTGCTCCATATCCAACTCCCACTGGTGCATCTACAGCCAAATAGGTTGGACTAAAATCATTAAATGTTTGGGTTGTCCAATTAGCTAATATCATAATAAAAAGCCCTATCCAAAATGCTGGATATCTGAATACTTTTCTAAAATCAAATTTCACTTCCTTTTTGATATTTTTTTTACTTTCCATTGTTGGAGGAAGATGTTTTCCTGCTCCTAGGATAATAATGGTTACTAAAATAGTAATTATAAAAAAAACTAACGAATAATAAAGCATACCATTCTGCCAATTGCTAGCACTTAATATAAGTTTTGATCCAATTACTCCTGAAAGTACTGGTCCTAATATGCAGAATGCATTAAGTCCAAAAGCTAAGCCATGTTCCTTATCTGGAAACCAGTATGCAACTATAGGTTGAATAGCAATTAGTGCTGGTGCAACTCCAACTGCTTCAATCATTCTTATAATTACAACTGCAGTATAACTGTATCCAAATATAGAAAAAGCCGAGTTTGCTAGTAAAATTAATACTAATCCACCTAATATTACAGTGTTTATCCCTATCTTATCTGCTAGTAAACCTGCTACCATGACACCTATTGCTGTTGAAAATAAATTCATTCCCATAAATCCAAATGAAGCAGTTCCTAAACTAATTCCTAAATCTTCTGCAATTGTTCCCATAACTGGTGCAAATGACATAGTTGCAATTTGTGCACAGAACATAGCCAAAACTGCAGCTGCTAGCATAAACCATCTATATTGGGAGTATTCAAAACATTTAGCTGATTCTGGCGTTAATTTTTTTTCACTCATAAATTCATCTCCTTCATATATTTACTATCCTTTCTTGTATAACGCTTCTAGCAGTTTCCTTAAATAACTTTTTGAAATTCATTTATATACTTATATGTTAATATTATGTAAATTTATCGTATCACACTAATTTTCTGACGTAAAATATCCATTTATCATCATTCTATAACTATATGGTTATATCTCCTCTTGTTATTTTATAATGCAATTCATTTACACCTATATTTCATAATGTTATAATATTTACATAATAAGATTATATTTTCCATAAAATCAAATCTTTCCACAAAAGATATCAAAATAAGCTATTGATACAGCAATTAAATCACTTAGGAGGATTAATTATGAATACTCTTCAAATCGAATATTTTTTAACACTTGCGAATTATAAAAGTTTTACAGCCACTGCAAATGCACTTTTTGTTTCCCAGCCAGCTATTAGCAAGCAAATTGCATCATTGGAAAAAGAAATTGGATTCACCCTTTTTTTTTCGCTCAAATCGTAATGTAGTGCTTACCCCTGCTGGAATAATTTTTTATAAAACTTTCAATGAATTTAATAATTTATATAAGGAAGCTATAAAAAAATCACAAAATATTTATGATAATAGGTGTAAGAAACTCCGTTTAGGATGTGTAGAAGGAATGGACCTTAGTAATGTATTAAATAAAATATTTATGTCTTTCAATAAACAATTTCCTAATGTTGAATATTATATAGAACGCCATACTCCATCAAATTTGATAAAAGCAATATACAATGATGAGTTAGATGCTATTATTACACTTGATTCTTTTTTAGAAAAGAGTACTAATCTTTGCTCAAGTATTTTTCTTAATACAAAACATTTACTTTATGTGAATTCAAATAATCCTATTTTTTCTAAAGAATCCTTTGATTTTAAAGATTTAAATGATGAAACTTTTATTGTTTTATCTTCTGATGTTTTCCCAAAAGCTAAAGATATTTTTTTCTTATGGTGTAAAGAAAATAATTTATCACCAAAAAAAATAAAATATGTTCCTAATGTAGAATCTCAAATGCTTTCTGTTGAATTAGGACTAGGTATTACAATTGCAGATTCACTTTTTCGATTATACAATAACTCCACTATTCGAAGTATCAAGCTTAACACATCACATAATAGCTACATAGTATGGAATAAAAATAATACAAATTTGCTTGTACCTTCTTTTTCAAAGTTGGCTTCCCAAATTAACAAATCCATTTTTCAATCTAATTACTAAAATTGAATGTCTACATATTGTGTAATAAAATAGAAGCCAAATAATTATTCTATTTAGCTTCCTCTTATAACTAAGTAATTCTTTAAGTTCAATGAATTTTAACATATTGATGCTTTAAACTTTTCTAGACTAGATTCAAAAAGAATTGAGTTTAGCATAACACCATCTACCTTTTAGTAAATAGTGCCATAACAAAACCTATAAAAGATATTATTAGAAAAAATATAAAGGTTTTATGAGTTCCAACTGCAACAGATTGAGCTATAATATCTGGAGTCACATTTGAAAATTGATGCAAATATACTTCACTCCTATTAGTTAAAATACTGGAAGCAAGAGCAGTTCCAATAGCTCCCGATACTTGTTGTAAAGTATTCATAATTGCAGAACCATCTGCATTATATTGACGTGGTAATTGATTTAATCCATTTGTCTGTGCTGGCATTGCTAACATTGATGCAGCAAACATAAAAATTGTATAAGTAATTATTATAATAATAAATGTATTATTAATAAACGAGAAAACAATGAGTGTACTAGTAAGTAGCAAAAAACCTGTAGATAGTAATATCTTAGGCCCATACTTATCTAAAATCTTTCCAGTAATAGGTGACATAATTCCATTCATAATAGCACCAGGTAACATTGCCAATGCAGCAATTAGACTTGAAAATTTTAAAGACTTTTGAAGAAGTAAAGGCAATAAAAATCCTGCTGCTAAGACTGTCATCATACTTATCATAACAATAGCAACCCCTACAGAAAACATAGGATATTTAAATATAGACACATGTATAAGCGGATTTTTTAAATTTAACTGTCTATATACAAAAGCGACCATACTCAATATTCCAATACCAATTGAAAAAATCACCTTCAAATCAGACCAACCAGTATCGCCAGATGTACTAAATCCATAAACAATTCCTCCAAAAGCAATAGCTGAAAAAAAGATTGAAAAAAAATCCAAGGTCATTTTTTCATTTAAATTAATATCAATAATATACTTACTACCTAATATAAATGATCCACCCAAAAATGGAATCATAATAATAAAAATCCAATGCCAATTTATCAGTTCAATAATTATCCCACCAAAAACTGGCCCCATAGCTGGTGCAAAGCTAATTACAAGACCAACAATTCCCATAAGATATCCACGTTGTTCACTAGGAGCTTGTTCTAATATAATGTTAGTCATTAATGGAAGTGCTATACTTGTTCCAACAGCTTGTATTATTCTTCCTAATAGCAATATACTAAAATTCCAAGAGAAAGTGCAAAAAAGTGTTCCCACTATAAAAATAGTACATGCTGTTTGAAATAATCTTTTTGTTCTAAAATTCTTCAGTAACACAGGTGAAATAGGAATCAAAATTGCCAATGTTAACAAATATCCTGTAGTAAGCCATTGAATTAATGAAGCAGATACATTAAATTCATTCATTAGTACAGCATAACAAATATTTAACCCTGTTTCTGATAATATACCCATGAAAGAGAGTATAGCAATTGACACTATAGCAATAATTAAATTGAACTGACTTTCTTTATCTTGTAATTTTTTCATATTATTTTGAATTGTACTATTCATGACTCCTCCTTTGATACTTCTTCCATTGATTGATAGATGAAATCTATAGTTTCGATCATAGAAATATACTTCTTTTCATCAAGCTTTGAAAAATATTTTGCTAACTTAGTATGGTAATTTAAAACATACTCTTGAACACATTCCTCTCCAAATAGAGTAAGTTCTACTAATATAACTCTTTTATCAGTATCAGATACAGATTTTTTCACTGCACCTAATTTGACTAATTCATTTATTAGCTTTGTAACACTTGGTTTTGTAATCCCCATACTTATACTCACATCACTCACTCGAACAAATTGATTTTCATTACGATTTTTGTAAATGGTATGAAGTACTCTAATGTGACTAGTTTTCATTTGATTAGGCAGCTCTGGCATAAATTCTATAGCTTTTTTTGCAGCAAGCAAAGAGTTTACTATTTTACCAACAAAATTTATATCATTATAATTCATTTTTTTGCCTCCTTTAAATAGTTACTTATAGTAATTATTATAGATAACTATTTTTTGTGAGTCAATAAACTCTTTTTTATATTAAAATTTATTAGATTTTTTTACATACAATCTATTAGAATTAGCTTATTTTTTATAAATAAAAAAGCTTAAAAACAACTATATTAAGTCACTTTTAAGCTCTTTAAATATCATCTTACTGAAGAAATTACTTTTTCAGGATTCCATGAATCATTTCCTTTTAATAATTTTTTAATCTTATACTCTTTTGCATCTGATTTTGCAAGTTGAGGTCTAAATTCGTTAATTACTGCACCTGGTCCATAGTTTTTATATTCTCTAAGTCTTTCTGTACTTGGCTCTACATTTTTCATTTTAGTCCAACCATTGCTATTAATATGTTGTCCTAAATTACAACGTATAAAAGTAGCACTTGACCATACAGGTTCTTTTACATAACTTGGATGCCATGGACGTCCTAAGTATATTGAATTAGTAGGAAGACTTGAATCACCTATGAATTTACTATCTAGAAATACAAGTCCATATTGAGTTTCTGTTAATGTACTTGGAGCTGTTACACTTGCACCTACTTTATATTTTGAATATACTTCACAGTTTTTAAATACTGCTGTTGATGCTCCAAATATAAAATCAGTATGTCCACTTATATAACAATCTTGAAAATATTGTCTACCTTTTCTAACATAAAGTGTATCTTGATATCCTGTAAAACGGCAGTTACGAAACACTTGTCTATCCCCCATCGGTTCACATGCTACTGCTTGTTTATTAGGTAATGTTGAATTATTATAATCAAATGAATTTTCAAAAGTTATATTTTCTGCATAAAAATCATCACCTTCTAAAAATGTACTAGCACATGCTTCTGTCGATCCTGAAATACTATTACAGTTATCATATGTTAACACAGTTCCTTCTGCACTTTCTCCAACCAAATGAACAAATTTTTTGCTAGATGGAACTGTAATTACTTCTTTATAAACACCATCTTTAATATTTATTGTATACCAACTAGCATTATTATCTGGCACAGCATTAATAGCTTCTTGAACTGTAGTATAATCCCCTTTTCCATCTTTTGAAACAACTATCTTTTTGTTAAGCAATGTCTTAGCATTTGCTATGCTACCTACTGATCCACACATAACTAAAGAACAAATCATCATAAAACCTAATCGTTTTCTTAATTTCATTTTTATTACCTCACTTTTTATATTTAGAGCATAAAGTTTGGTTAATTTCTCCTTATAACTAATATCTGAGTACTTTTCCATCTATCAATTAGAACTACTACCATTTTTTAATTCACTAACCCCATCACGCAGAAATCGTTTCCATTCGTACTGTGTTTGATTATAGTATTTTCTGTATACAAGGTTTAGATTTTTCTTATGTTTTGAAATACTTTTTTACTGCACACGTTTTCAAAACAAAACTTAAATCTATATCTAAAATAGATAATGATAGTTTACTTTTTTATTTTTAATTCTGTTCCCCCTTTATTTTATTAAGTTTACTTGTAAACATATATAACCAAACTTTCTTATATATCTATTTACAAACTACTTATAGCTCCTTGTATAATTTTACTATGCTTTTTATATTTTGTATACAAGCATTATATAAATTAGTATGTTCTTTTTCACAGCTCACATTTCTTATCATATTATAGACGGTATGAATATTTTTTTATGGAGACTAAACATGCTTATATACTTTTTTAAAGACCAAGAAAATCTATATCGCTCTTCTAACTATAGTATTACAATTGATGTTGCTGCAAGAAAATTATCTTTATTTAAAGATGGTAAGTTATTCAAAACCTATCCTGTTGCAGTTGGTAAAATATCTAGCCCTACACCTAAAGGAAATTTCAAAATAATCAATAAAGCTGAAAATCCTGGTGGTCCATTTGGAGCTAAGTGGCTAGGGCTAAATGCTCCTAATGGAGATTATGGTATTCATGGAACAAATAATCCAAGTTCTATAGGAAAAGCTGTATCTAATGGATGCATAAGAACTTATAATCCAAATATAATAGAAATTTACAACTTAGTACCTGTTGGAACATCTGTAAAGATAATTTAAAAAGAAGTTGTATCAAAATGATTTTCAAATCATTCTGATTACAACTCCATCTTTCTATTTCTATTTTTTATATATAATTTTATTTATTTAATGATTGATTAGCCATCCACTCCATAATTCTTATTTTTTCCCCATCAATTATTGTTTCACATTCATTGTTATAAACATAAATCCATGACCAATGTCCATTGTATTCATATGGTGGGTAATCTCGAATCATTAGTAGTGTCATATAACCACCATTAGAGCATCCACCAATGTAAATTCTATTTTCATCTATATCATCATTTTTAGAAATAATACACTCCTTTCCTTTAACAATGAAATTTGAAATTGATATTCTAACATCACATTACTAGATGCTTGATTAGATATAGCAATTTTCATTATCCCTTGCATATATATATTTTAATACTTATCCTTGTATAAATGTTTACTTAACACTTAGAAAGATATTTTATTATTCCTGAAGTAGTTCTTATTTTCTTAAAAGTATCTTTACCAAACTTGAATTAATTATAAACCTTCCAACTCAATACGACTTATGTAATCAGGATTTGAAATTTTAAAACTTACAAATTAGTATCTCAAATAAAAATTATCATATTAAGGGGTGATTAGGTTATGTTTGTAACCAGTATGATTTATATTATATTTTGGAGGAATGGATATGAATTTTAAAATTGATAATATGGATATTTATTTTAATAAATGCGCTTTAGATTATGATAGACATTTTTTTATGAACTTATGAAAGCTGAGGAATTCATATTCCTATATTCCTCTCCATATATATGGAGAAGAATATAGGAATATTATCATAAATGTAACCTATAAGATTTTATAAACTTTTATTCATTTATTAATTGTTCTATACGTTCATTTACCTTGCCTCTATATAGCCCACCATGATAGCAAATTACTGATTCTATATCAAAATTCTTAAATTTTTTCAAAGACTCTTCATATAATTTGTTATCAAAATTAATTGATGAAGAAGCCTTAACAAGCTTTCCATCCTCCACCATTAAATTATCTCCAACTATAAGAATTTTGCTTTCTTTAATATATAAAGAGCTATGTCCAATAGTATGTCCTGGAGTATAGATAACTTTTATTCCACCTAGGTATGGTAACTCTTCTCCATCTATAAAAGTTTTATCTATATCAACTCTGGAATTTTCAAAACCAGATTTAAAACTTTGAACAAACATCTTCATATTACTAGGTAATGAATCAAAGTTTTTTTCAAGTTGAGCTAATTTATGTGGAGTTTTTTCTCCATTAATATATGGCTTTTCTTCTTCATGAGTTAACACTTTAACTTCAGGTAACGTCTCTACAAACTTTTTTAAACTTCCAACATGATCAATATCATGATGAGTTAATATAATCGTCTTTAATTTATCAAATGATACACCAGCCTTTTCAATCTCTTCACGTATTATATCAAACTGTTCTGGAAACCCAGCATCAACTAAGATTACATTATCCTCATCATGTATTAGTGTAGGATATATTACCTTCGCTTGTCCACGCACTTCTCCCTTTATTTCAAGCATTTCAACTCCATTAGATATCTTCATCTTTAATCTACTCCCTTAGGAACAATCAAAAAATAACAGGTCAATTCGCCGGACTATTTTCCATCATCCTGCGTCAGCAGATTGCCCTAATAGCCCGCTATGAGACCAATCTGCTTCCTTGCCTGACAAAAAATATTCATGGCAAATTTGGACCTATTATTTATTTTCATGTCCCTTATAAAAATTTAGCCATAACTACAGTATTATAATAATGACCATCTTTATGAATTCTATCTTTTTTCAATATTCCCTCTTCCACAAAGCCATATTTTTTATATAGTTCTATTGCTTTTGTGTTTGTTTCTACTACATACAATGATACCTTTTTTATATCTGCTGATTTTGCAAACTCTAAAATGTTTTCTATAAGAATTTTTCCCATTCCAAATCCCCAATATTCTTTTAAAATACATATTCCAAATTCTGCCTTATGCCTAAATCTACTTAGATTATTTCCTTCTAATCTTGAAAAGCCAACTATTTTCCCATCCACTTCTGCAATTAAAAATATATTTTTTTCTGCTTTTGAATCTTCATGTATTAATTCCTCAAAATCTTCTCTTGTTAATAGTCCTTCTCCAAACTCTCTATCTAAATTTTCTGTCTCCCCATCAATTTTGACCCTTAGCTTTGATAATTCTGCTGCATCATCTTTTGTTGGTGAACGAAGTAACCATGCTAAATTCTTTCCCTCTATTGTTTTACTTTTAATAACCATACTCATAACCTCCTTCTTTTAACAAAATTTGTACTTAAAATTATAACATATATACTTCTTATTATTTATATTAGATCCCCTTAAACTTAGAAAACGTTTTCATTATTACTTATAGCAGACTCATTTTCCCTCAGAATTTCAGCTTGAATAACACCACTTCTTGATTTAGTTTTAAACTTTTGCATTACACTGTCTACTCCAGCTATAGATAAAAATATTATAATATAACAACATATATATGAGTATCTTCCCTGTGTCTCTGTTATTAAATAGGTTAGTCCATACCCACCTATTATTAGATAAAGTAAATTTGCTTCTTTAACATGTCTTAAAACTTGATCATTCTTTAATCCTATAAATACTAAAGTCACTATTATAAAATATATTAATTGAAATGCTAATGAACCTTCTATTTGTTTTATGGGGAATTTTATATCTTCTTCTGGCACATCTGTTTGAGCCCAAAAATGGCCCTCAAAATCACCAACACTCCATTGTAATGTAAATTTTTCTATTAAAAATAATGTAGTATCAAATATAGAATGTGATTTATACCTATCTAAAATTATTTCCTTAGACTTTTCTTTTAATTCTTCATAGTTATCTAAATGTTCATTTATAAAATCTGCATCTTCACTATTAAATCTTCCGAAGCTTTTATAATTACTTCCTTTTAATACACTTGTTATTTTAGATTCACTTGGTTTCCAAAGGGGCTTTTCTATAATATTCAAAGATTGAAGTGTTGTGCTAATTATAAGAGTTATTGATATATATGAAATAATTAATATAACTATATCTCTTAATTTCTCATAAATAGCCCCTAAAGAATATATTATCACATATAATATATAAGCTATTAAAATCACTGTTGCTATAGTTCTAAAAAAATTGCCTATAGATAAAATCACACCACATAGTAAAAGTTGAAATTTACTGTTTCTATTTCTTAAATGATGAACAAATAAATATATACTTAGCAAGTAAAATGGCATTGCAATATTTTCACTACAAAATACTGTTGTATAAGTTATAAGCGGGGGGAATACTGAAGCCATAAATGCTGAAATTTGTGCATATATCTTATTTTTAAATATAAGATCAGTTATTAGATAAATTAAAATTATATCTATTAACCCTAAAAATAGATTTATAAATTTCATAACTATTATACTTTTTATAGGAAACAAAAAATTTATTAAAGCCATATACAGAAGCATTCCTGTAAGATGAGGAAATCTTGATATATATTCAGTTCCCCTAAACATACTTCTATCTCCATTTAAAAAGCTAATAGCTGCTTCATTTATTAGACTAAAATCTGAAACTGGCACACTTGGAATATTCAAAAACCATAATAGCCGAAGAGTAAGTGCAATTATCAAAATAAGACTCAGTTTTTGTACATTAGATATATTGGCTCTAATTATTTTATATCCTATAAATATAGAAATTGTTCCTATAATCAGAAATGGTATTGTACTCTTATTCCACCCAATAATACTTAATCCTATTGCTCCTATGTTTCCAATTAAAATTAAATATAATAATTTTCTAATTGTTTTATTCATGAAATTTGTACATATAACGCTAAATTTACTTTCCATAATCTCCTCCTATATACTCTGATTAATTTCTCTTTTATATTTACTGCTAGTTAAACAATAGAATATAACTTGAATTATGAAATATATTATAAAAATAGTTAAACTATTTTTTTTCATATACTCACCATCACTCATAATATTGAAAACACTAGTTAAAAAATATCCTGAGCCTACTAACCCTATAATAGAAGGAGTGAAAAATATAACACCTAACTCTTGCATAGATAATTTGTTTATTTCTCTTTTACTTAAGCCTATTTTCCTTAGCTTACTACCTCTCTCTTTATCTTCTTCTATATCTGTTATAGCTTTAAAATATAAAACTGCTGCACTTCCTATCAAAAGCATCATACCCATAAAACTATAAACAAATAGTAGAAATCCATTTTCATTTATGTCCTTTTCAAGAAGTTCTTTTTTTATAATTAATGAATCAGAAACTTTTTCTCCAAAACTATCCTGTACCTTCTTCTTTAACATTTTATAATCATCATTTTCTAAGATTCCATTAATAGACACATCATAAGTAACCTTTTCATCACCTAATCTAGTTTTAATCACATTATAATCTTCATTATTTACAACCAAAACATTTAATCTGTCATAATTATAATTTAAAAGTATAGACATTCTATATCTTATATTTTCCTTGCAAATATACATATAATCTTCTGCTTTATGATTTTTCTTATAATCCTCTAATGATACTTCTATTTCATTTATTTTACTTTTAGTTAAATCTAAAAGTAAATCCTCATTTAGTGGAGTCATAGCCTTTTTAGGATAAGAAAATAAAACCTCCCCTTTTTTCAAATTTAAGTCTTCGCTAGATATTTTTTTGTAATTAGCTTCACTTATAACTAACATATAAAATCCTTGCCACTTACATTGATTGTCCACTATTCTAATATTGGGGATAGTTACTCCTTCTAATTCGTTGTAATTATTAACCTTTTTTAAATTTTTCAGCATAAAATCTTTAATATTTTTATTACCTATCTCTTCTTTGCTAAAAACTAAACTAAAATCATAAGGATATCTTATATCATTTTGTCTTTTAGTTGATATATAGGTGCTATATGCAATTGTTATAAATGTTACAGCTACACCAACCATCAATGTAACTATAAATAATACTGCTCTATAAGATATAAATCTATGAGAAAGGGAACTCACAAATAGAATATTGTTATTATAAAATTCTCTAAAAATCTTTAGCATTTTTGCAATCACAGCTATGAAATAACCAATTAATAAATATGCAGCTACTACTATCCCTAAAGCTGAAAATACAAATAAATTATTCATTCCATCTATATTTGCATTTATAATCTTATTTAAAGCAGTTTTAAATGTGTAAATTGAAACTATAAAAATCATTAAGCCAATTATCCCCAAAGTAACACTTATACTTCCTACATCTTTTTTTGATTTTGACTTTAATATATTTACTATTGAATATCTTTTTAAAAATACCATTTGATATAATATCATAAATAAATATATAAAAACTGAAATTACTAATATAGTTACATATACTTTAATATTTATAGTAATACTTACATTATCAAGCTTTAATATACGGCATATAGCCATTTGAAATAACTTTGAAAATAAACTTCCACTAATAGATGCAAATACGAATGAAACTGAAGAAATTATAAGATTTTCATAGCATAATATTTTTATTATTTCTCTCCAAGTTAAACCTATTGTAAAATAGACACCAAATTCTTTTCCTCTATACTTTGTAAAAGACATTGTTGTAAAAACAATAAATAAAACTGAAAAAGCCATCATAAATACAATTACACTAGAAAAAGTTGATTTTATTGCAGTAGTTTTATCTGATTCCATAAATTCTTTGCTATAAACTAATGTAAAAAACATGAACAGTATGCATTGAATTAAACTATTTCCAATGAGATAAGCTATATATTTTTTTATATTGTATCTAATATTTTTTCTAACTAAATATGAAAATTCCATTATTCTTTTACTCCTCCTATTATTCTAATCTCTATTAAGTTGCCTTTTATATTTGCTACTAGTTAAAATAAAGAAAATAATTTGAATAATAGAATACACTATAAAAACATTTAAACTATATCTCCACAAATTCTCACCATCGTTAATAACACTAAAAATTTCATACAATAAATATCCAACAAGCACCAATGCTATACCAGGAGGAACAAGAAATATTATTCCTAATTCCTGTATAGATAATTTACTAATTTCCTTCTTAGTTAAACCTAATTTAACTAATTGTTTACTTCTTTCCCTATCCTCTTCTATGGTTGTCATAGCTTTAAAGTATAAAACTGCTGCACTTCCTATTAAAAGCATAATCCCTATAAAACTACATACAAACAGTAAGAAACTATTCTCCTTTATTTCTGGATTTAAGAAATCCTTTTTTATTGTTAATGAATTACTAACTTTTTTTCCTAAACTCTCATCTAATTTATCTTTTAAATTCTCAAATTCAGCATTATTATTAACATTAATGAGAATATCGTAACTAACCATATCATCACTTACTTTTTCTTTCATTAGTTTATAATCTTCATTACTAACAACTAAGGCATCACATCTAAAATAATCGTGATTTGCCAAATAATTTACTGAATTAGTAATTTCATCTATTCTATTTTCTTTTTTAATGTATATATAATTATCTGAATTATTTTCTTCTTTATAAGAATTAAAAGATACTCCACTGCTCTTTATTCCTTTATTAGTTAAATCTAAAATGAATCCTTCTTGATTAGAATTCATACCCTTATCAGCATATGAAAATAGGACTTCACCTCTTTTTAAATTTAATGCATCTTTTCCTAGTGTTTTATAACTCTCCTCACTTATTACTAATAATTTACTACCATACACTTTACATTTATCTTCTGATATTCTTATATCAGGCATATTAATTCCTTCTAATTCTATATATTTTTTTACTCCCTCTATATTACTAAAGGTAATATCTTTAATATCTAAATTACTCTTTTGACCTTTATCAACTATAAAGCTAATATCATATGGATATTGTTTATTAACAATTTCTTCTGTTGATTTGTAATTACTATAGGCTATAGATATGCATGTTATAGCTCCTGCAACCATTAATGTAACTACAAATAGCACTCTTCTATATGAAATAAATCTATGTGAAAGTGATTTAACAAATAAAATATTATTATTATAAAAACTTTTAAACAATTTCAATATCTTTGAGATTAGAGTCATAAAATATCCAATTAATAAATAAATGGCTATTATTAACCCAATTATAGAATAAGTTATAATTCCTCCATTATTATAAAAATTGCCAAAAGAAATATTAATTGTAATTACAGAAATTATAAGAATTACAATTCCTAATATTCCCAAAGCAGTGCTAGTACTACCTACATCCCTTTTTGACTTTGATTTCAATATGCTGGCAATTGAATACTTCTTTAAAAAGAACATTTGATATAGGCTAGTAAATAAAAATATACTAAAGGAAATTAATATTATTGCTCCATAAACTCTAAAATTCAAAGCAATACTTATACTATCCACATTTAATATCTTCCATATAGCCATTTGAAAAAGCTTTGAAAATACACTTCCAACAACTGAAGCCAACACAAAAGATACTAAAGAAATTATAATATTTTCATAAAAAAGTATTTTTATTATTTCTTTCCATGTCAAACCTATTGTGAAATAGACCCCAAATTCTTTTCCCCTATACTTTGTAAATGATACTGTAGTAAAAATAATAAATGTAATAGAAAAGGCTACCATTAAAACAACTACTGGTGGAAAGTCATTTTTTATAAAAGCAGGTTCATCTATATTCATGAAATCTGGACTAAAAGATAAAGTAAAAAACATGAAAAGAATACATTGTATTATGCTATTCCCAATAAGATAGGATGTATAATTCCTCATGTTATACTTAATGTTTTTCCTTATTAATGATGAGAACTCCATTACTCTTGTCCTCCCATAACCAATTGAGCTTCCATTACCTTGTCAAAGAATTCCTTTCTATTTCCATTTGAATTTATTTCAAGTTTTATACTCCCATCTTTTATAAATATTATTCTTGTGCAAAAGGACGCAGCAAATGGATCATGAGTAACCATGACAATAGTAGACTTTTTCTCTTTATTTATCTTTTTAAAACTCTCCATTATATTAGCTGATGATTTTGAATCTAAATTTCCTGTAGGTTCATCTGCAAGTACTATTTTAGGTTCTTTAATTAAAGCTCTAGCCTCTGCTACTCTTTGTTTTTGTCCACCTGAAATGTTATATGGATAACTATTCTTAACTTGTTCTAGTCCAAAATACTCAATTAATTCATTAACTTTCTCCTCAACTACCTTAGGCTTTAATCTATCCAATGTTAATGGGAACGCAATATTTTCCTTTACAGTTAAACTATCTAAAAGATTAAACTCTTGAAAAACAAAACCAATATTATTTCTTCTAAAAAGAACAAGCTCATCTTTTTTCATATTTTGAGTATTTTTTTCTCCTATTAACACTTCTCCAGCAGTGGATTTATCAATTCCTGCTAATATATTTAATAATGTAGTTTTACCACTTCCACTTGGACCCATTACCCCTAAGAAATCTCCCTCGTGAACCATAAATGATATCCCATTTAAAGCTTTTACAACGTCTGCTCCTTTATAAGCATCATATATTTTAGTTACTTTTTTGCACTCTAAAACTCTCATAACTTTTCTCACTTCTTTCCTTAACTTTAGGTATATTCCAGAAAACAACAAGTCAGCATGCTAGTTTATTTTCTTACATATGCCTTATCTAAAGTATATTATCAATCTATATATTCACAAATCGATTTAACTTACCTAACCTTACACTGATGAAAGGTTGTTAATTTTTTATGTAAGTAATCTTAACACTTGTCCCTTTATTCCACTCTGAAACAATCTGTATTTTATCACCTAAATTATCACAAATACACTTACACATATACAATCCTATTCCTGAAGACTTTTCCTCATTTCTACCATTACTACCTGTAAAAAACACATCAAAAATCCTTGGTAAATCCTCTGTTTTTATTCCTACTCCTGTATCTTCTATGTAGAGCATAATGTTTTTATCAGTTTCCTCACTTCTAAAACTTACTTTTCCTTTTGTATATGAATATTTTATTGCATTACTTATAATCTGAACTAATACATATTCACTCCATTTTTTGTCTGATAAAATAAAATGATTCTCTGGAATTCTTACATCTGGAAAGATATCACCATAAATAAAATTTCTTTTCTGTGAATTTATGCTTTTCTTCACAAGTTCCTTTAAATTTATAACTTCAGGCACATAATCTCTTGAAAACTCCTCAAGCCTAAATAGGTTTAATGCACCTTCTAAATTTTTCTGCAATAAACTATTTTCATATCTTATATCAGAAATCACATCTTTATTTGGCAATTTATCTATAGCTAAATTCATCACTGCAACTGAAGTCTTCATATTATGAATCCACTCTGTTAGTAATTTTTCCTTTTCTACTCTATTATTCTCCAAAGTATATATCTTAGAAATATAACTATTATGTATTTCTTTAATATCTTCAAATATATCCTCAAACACACTGTCCTTCACTTTATAATCTGGACTTGTTTTTGCTTCTTCTAATGAACTATAGAAGCAATTATATATGTATAATTTATAACTCAAATATAAAATTAAGAAGAATGAACTTAATAAAATAGGATAAGCTATAAAATGTTTATCATAAATAAAATAATAAAACAGCATTATACAAAACAAGTTGCATAAATAAAGAGAAATAAAAACTTTCTCTTTATTTAATGTAATTCTTATTAACTTACCTAAGGACATATCCAATCCCCCTTTTTGTTTCCACAGCCAATTGTACATTATTATCCTTCAACATTTTCTTTAGCCTTGTTATGTTAACTGTTAATGTATTATCATCTACAAAATCATCTTCATCCCATAAATTCTCAAGTAATTCTTCCCTTGTAACCACCTTTTCATGATTTATAAAAAATAGCTTTAGTAGCTTGTACTCATTTTTTGATAAGGGGATGCTTTTCTCATCTATCATTATCTCCATTCCTTCACAAATAAGCTTTATTCCTTTAACTTCTATAATATTTTCTTTTGATGTATTTGTCCTTCTAATAATAGCATTTATTTTTGCTAATAGTATTCCCATACTAAATGGCTTTGTTATATAATCATCTGCTCCAAGTTCCATCCCTCTAATTTGTTCTCCTTCTTCACTTCTTGAAGAAACAATAATAACAGGTATGTTGCTATTGTTTCTAATTATTTTTAAAAAATAAAATCCATCAAACCTTGGAAGATTTATATCCAAAAGTATTAAATCACTTTTTGCACTACTTATCTCTTCTTGTATGTTATCAAAATCTTTAATAGTTTTGATTGAATAATCATAAGCAGTTAAATATTCCTCCATGTACTTTGTTAACTTAATATCATCTTCTATCAATAAAATTCTTTTTCTCATCTCTATCCTCTTTAATTAATCATGTTATAATTTAACTTATTTTACTACAATAACTATAACATATTTTTTATATACATTATAAGAAACTGTATTGTTGCAATAGGTCTATATAGTGGTAAAATAATTACATGGGTTTAAATAGCAGATTGAATTGGACAAGCTTGTTCACAGCTATTTGACAAATCTAATGAAATGAGGAGACGTAAAAATATGATTCAAGATATACATCCAAATATACTTCATAATGAATATATAGAAAAAAAACCTAATAATGATAGCTTTATTTTATATTATAAAGAAAATACCATTCTATCAAATAATGCTAATGGAGTTATAACTTATCCAAAATATAGTGACTTTCAAAATATAAAAGCTAATTATATATATTTATTTAGAATAGATGAACATGACTTTTTTCTAGCTCAAGTAGAAAGTGAAATAAAAATCGAAGGTTTTACCTTTGAAAATATAAACTTATTGAGAACTTCTTCCCCAAAATATTATGCCTATGCAGGTGTTACAGCTTACCATTTAAATTCATGGTATAAAAATAATAAATATTGTGGTAGATGTGGACATGAATTAGTAGCTGATAAAAAAGAAAGAATGCTACTTTGTGAAGATTGTCATAATATGATTTATCCAAAAATTTCTCCTGCTGTTATAGTTGCTATTTATGATGGTGATAAATTACTTCTTACCAAGTATGCTGGTAGAGAATATACAAGATATGCTCTAGTTGCTGGATTTGTAGAGATTGGTGAAACACCAGAGGAAACTGTAAAAAGAGAGGTTATGGAAGAGGTAGGAGTTAAGGTTAAAAATATAAAATATTATAAATCTCAACCATGGGGATTCTCAGAAAGTTTACTTATTGGATATTTTGCTGAACTTGATGGTAATTCAGAAATAACTCTAGATGAAAATGAACTTTCTGAAGCAATTTGGGTTGAAAGAGAAAAAATTGAAGTTCAATATGATGGAATCAGTCTTACTAATGAAATGATATGTAAATTTAAAGGTGATATTTAACTTGTAAAAAACTCCTCTTTTACTCATGAACAAATTTGCTTATGAGAAAAAGGAGAGTTTTTCAACTTTTCTTATTTTAGCATATATAATTTTTAATTTTTTTATTTGCATTTAACATTAAAACTTCCTATAAAATCACTATACTTAGCTGATATTCCATATTCTCCATGACTTTCAAAAGTAAATTCTTCAGAATATTTTTTATTTATATCAAAGTCTTTTATTGCTCTCCCATTTGCATCATTTAAAGTTATTTTCAAATTTCCTTGCTGAACTACAGAGTTGCAAACGAATTTAATTTTTTCACCCTTTTCAACTTGAAAAGTTGCTTCTGAACCATTACTTTGCGTTGATGTAATATCACCTTTAATATCAGCTAAACAAGAAAAATCTGAAATAAACTTATAATAATAAATTCCTATTCCTAAAACTACAACCAAAAGAACAACTCCAAATTTTATTTTTTTCATTTCAATTATCTCCCATAATATATATAACAATACATATATTGTATATCATTTCTCATTCATATGTAAACACTTATAAAGAACAGTTAATAAAATAAGCTTAAAATATTTAAGAAATTATTAATATTGCTTTAATATGTCAAAATCCAACAACTATTATGATACTATAATTATGTCTTAAGCATTTAATAAATGTCTTATTGATTAATAATTTATAGAAATATTAAGAGGAATATATGAACGAAAAATTTAGAAGAAAATTATTAAGGATAGTTAAAACAATCTTTTCACTACTTGTTATTTCATGTATTGGATTGACAATACTATACTTTTATCAAAAAAATGACAGGATAAAATTAAATAATTCAGAAATCAAACTCTATATTAATTCAACTGATACCATAAGCGAAGACAAGCTTCAAGTAAACTGGCAATATCTAGCAGCAATTGATTATGTAAGATATAAAAAAGATCTTTCAAAATCTACTGATGAGAGCATTCAAGAATTAGGAAAAACTTTTTTTAAATCAAACAATAGTAATAATAACTTCACACTTGTCAGTTTAGATTATATATTAAATGAATTATCATTTACAAAATCGCAAAAAGAAAAGACTTACAAATATATAGAGCAATTAACCCATATTGGTTTAGTTCCAGATAATTTAAAAGAAACTTCTGAAACTAAAAAATTTATTAATGAACTTACTCCAAAAGCAATTGAAATATATAAAAAATATAAGATTCTTCCTTCTATCACTATATCTCAAGCTGTTTTAGAATCAAGTTGGGGAAAATCCGAACTCAGTACTAAAGCAAATAATTTATTTGGAATAAAAGCTGATAATAGTTGGAAGGGAAAAAGTGTAAATATGACTACATCTGAATATTACAACAAAACTATAAAAGACAATTTTAGAAGTTATGACAATATAAATGAATCTTTAGATGATTATGGCAAATTTATTTCTGATAATAAACGTTATAAAGAAAGTGGTGTCTTCAATTATTCACAATATATAAAACAGGCTCAGGCTATTGAAAATGCTGGTTATAGTACAATAGAAGATGAAAAAGGAAATAATATTTATGCTGATTTAATAACTAATATAATAAGGGAAAATAATTTACAACTTATAGACAACAAAGTGCAGAGTGAAAAATAATTCACTCTGCACTTTAATTTATTCTACTTATTAATTATTTCTAAATTTTCCTTCTTGTAACTCTTTAACAATTGAATTGAATTTTTCATCTGTTAAATCATATAATACAAATACAACAATTGCTGCTAAAGTTAATGCAACTGCTGGATATAATGCCATTACAGCTTTCATTCCAAATAATGCACTTGAAGTTTGTACTGCATTTGGGACATATCCTGTTAATCCTAGTGCTCCTAAAGTAACATATGCTGCTAAAGATTGTGCTATCTTTCTTGCAAAGTTAAATGCAGAATAGATTATTCCTTCTTTTCTCTTTCCAGTATTCCATTCACTATAATCTATACAATCTGATACCATAGCCCATGTTACACCATTTGGTATAGCTAATCCTATGTATCCTATAGTAACAAGTGCTGTGAAAGTATAGAAGTTTGCTGGTAATATAAAATTTAATCCATTAGCAACTATACTAATAGCAAATCCTATCATAGCTGTTTTCTTTTTTCCGAACTTAGAAACAAGCTTTGGAATAGCTGCTATTCCTATTATAGAACATCCAATCATTATTGTATTTATAACTGGTTGAAGTTCAACATTACCAAGAGCATATTGACAGTAATATATCATCATTTGGTTATTTGCATTCATAGCTGATATTGTAAATAAAGTCATAATGATTATAGCAATTAATGGTTTGTTAGCAAATATTGCTCCTTTATAATCTGCAAAAGTTAATTTTTCTTGTACTTTTGCTTTAGGTTGAATGTGTTCTCTAGTATTTTTAAAACAAATAAAGAATGCAATTATTCCTATTAGTGCCATAATAGCTGCTGCTATAGGATATCCAATTTTAGGATCTGTAAAATGTGTTAATATAGGTACAAATGCAACTCCAGTAATTAACTGAGCACCTAAAGACCCTGCTTGTCTAAATGTTGCCATTTGACTTCTATCATTAACATCTTGTGTCATAACAGATGCTAAAGAACCATATGGAATATTTGTAAAAGAATATACAAGCCCCCATATCATATATGCTGCATATGCATATATTAATTTATTACCTACTGACATATCAGGCATAGTAAATGTAAACACTGTTAATGCTGCAAGTATAATACTTGAAATCATCATAACTGGTCTAAACTTACCAGTTTTACTTGGCTTTCTAGCATCAATTACCGACCCTGCTATCGGATCCATAAATGCATCAAATATTTTTGTAAATACAAATATATTCTTTGCTTGTGCAGCTGGTATGCCACATACATCAGTAAAGAATTTAGAAAGGTATGCTTGTCCTAAATCGAACATGAATCCATTTCCAAAATCACCAAACCCATAGGAAATTTTCTCTTTTAAAGATAGCTTTTTCATAAGATCTTCTCCTTATAAATAATTTCTCATCTCATTTTTTATTATTTACTTACTCTTTACAAAATTTCTATTTATAAAGGTTTTCACAAAATGAGTTTTTACTCAAAATTAATACTAAGTATCAACTCTTAAACTATATAACAAAGATAATCATCTTTTATTTTTCATTTATAATTTTTTAAATACTTTAGCAATTTTTAGGATATTTCCTTTTTTTAATGATTGTTTAATAAATCACAAATAAATTTCTAAAAAGTTCTAAATTCAATTTTTTTCTGTACACGTTAACAATCAATGGCTAATGTATTTAATCTTTTTAATAATTATCAAAAAAATCTTTAAAAATGAATGTTTAAATTTTAATTTTATTTGCATACGTTAACAATTTACACTCTAATACCAATTTCTTTTTTTAGTATACTACATGTTTATACAAAATACAACAGTAAAATAATTAGCAATGATATTGTTAATTATTTTGCACTTTTAAATTTCCGCATAATCACTGAGTTATATCTATATTTTTATTCTTAAAAGATAATCTTTTCTATAAGTATA
Source organism: Clostridium sp. SHJSY1 (assembly GCF_031626875.1). Classification (NCBI taxonomy): domain Bacteria; kingdom Bacillati; phylum Bacillota; class Clostridia; order Eubacteriales; family Clostridiaceae; genus Clostridium; species Clostridium sp. SHJSY1. The sequence continues at coordinate 29,979 of NZ_JANDMF010000018.1, read as the reverse complement.
TATAAATTAACCTGTAATTTTTACCGTTTAATCTTGTATACCAGAAGTGATATAGCACAATTCCATTACCAAAATGCATCAGAAATATACAAGTTTATTAATTATTTATGCAAAATATAATATCCTACAACTCTATGTTGAAGAATAAAAATCTAATTTTACATAAAATCTTTAATATTTCTTAATCATTGTTAATAAATTAAAATCCCATATTATTCCATATACTAAAGTAACAATTATAATATGATATAAATATAATAAATGAAAGTACTTATATTAAGAGGAAGTCATGGATTTTAATGGATGGAGCAATTTTGAAGATTTATTAAAAGCTTGTGGATATACTAATCCAAACAATTCAGAAACTAAAAATAACCCAGGATGTTTTGATATACCAAATGGATTTCAAAATTTAAATCCAGAATTATTTGTTGCAATAAGCGGAATACTTGGAGAAATAATTTCAGGTAATATACCCTTTAATGTTCAAAATGCCTTAGGAAATTGGTTTGAGCTACTTGGACAAGTGATACTAACTTATAATGCTCAACAACAATATTTCCAAGGGGGACCCGGAAGATACTTTTGTCCAAATAATTACAATGTAAATAATCCATTTTGCAATACCAACCAAAATAGCAGTACTCAAAATAGCCAAAACTCATCTATTACAAAAAGAATAGATGAGTTAGAATCTCACATAAACACTTTAATGACTGAAATAGAAAAATTACAAAACAAAATTAACTCCTTATAATTTAATACAATCCTTCAATAGCATGAATTATATTTACTACAAATTCATTGTAGGGAGTAGGAATTCCATATTCCTTTCCTGCTTTTACAACAGCTCCATTAATATGATCTATTTCAGTTTCCCTCTTATTTGAAACATCTTGATTCATAGATGTGATAATTTCATAAAAATCCTCATGAATATGTTTTTGGATATTCTTAATTATTTCGTCCTTATTAAAATCCATTCCATCTGCAATCGCTACATCAACTGCTTCTGATAAAATATTTTCTAAAATGTGTGTTGCGTACTTGCTATCATAAATATATCCAACTTTACATCGTAAGATTGCAGTAATGGAATTAAGTGACATATTAATAAATAATTTTCTCCAAATTATCTCCTGAATATTCTCATATATTTTTGTTTCTATATTACATTCTTTAAAAACCTTTTCAATTTTAGAAAGTTTTTCTTCATTATAAATAATCATTCCAATATTTGTTACTCCTATAGCATCATGTGAAATTTTACCTTCGCCTAGATTACGACAATTATGTTCAGTTGTTCCTATTAAAATATTTTCTTTCTTAATGAACTTTTCTAAATCTCTATCATTCCCTGCACCATTTTGCAAAGACATAACTAAGGTATTTTCTCCAAATAAACTTCTATTACTCTCTAATGCAGAAATAGTGTAAATATTCTTTACAAACATTATTACTAAATCCATTTCTCCAATATTAGAAGTATCAATTAAAGCCTGTACTTTATAATTTATTGTTCTTTGAAGCTTCTTTTCAAAAATATTTATACCATTATGGTTAATTGAATCTATTATATGTTTATTTACATCAATCATATATACTTCATTCTCAAGAGATAAATATCCTCCAAACAAATTTCCCATAGCTCCTGCACCAATAATCGTAATTCTCATAGTACCTAATCACTCTCTTTCTTTTATCTATATAATTTAATTTCTAATATAATCTACTCACATACCATGTTATATTGACACACTTGTCATGCTTTCTCAACATATAAACCCAAAAACAAAATTTATGAAATAAAATGCGTATATTTTCCTATAAAAATTAAAATCAAGATCATATTAACTTTAAAACTAATATTAATTTTTAATTAAATTTGCTTAATTTTATTAAGTTATTCATATAATTTATTTATAAATCTTTTTATTAAGTATTAAATTATACAAGGAGGTTATAAATGAATTTAGAACAACCAAATTCAAATGATTGTACAAGAACTTTTAATCGTTCAAGAAACGTAGTTCCTTCAAGTGGATTATGCTCAAGATGCATTGATGGATGCCGTGGAAACTGTGAAGTATTTAAATCTACTTTTCGTGGTAGAGAACTTATCTATCCAGGCCCTTTTGGAGAAATAACTGCTGGTGGAGATAAAGATTATCCAGTAGACTATTCACATTTAAACATACATGGTTATGCACTAGGTGGCAAAGGACTTCCAAATGACGCTGTGGCAAATTCTGATAATGCTCTTTTCCCTACAGTTAATACTGAAACAGAATATGGATGGAACAAAAAAGTAAAAATGAGTGTTCCTATTTTTACAGGAGCGCTTGGCTCAACTGAAATTGCAAGAAACAACTGGGAACACTTTGCTATAGGTGCTGCAATTTCTGGAATAACTATTGTTTGTGGAGAAAATGTTTGTGGAATTGATCCTGGACTTGTATTAGATAGCAATAATAAGGTAAAATTATCACCTGAAATGGATAGACGAATAGAAGTTTACAAAAGATATCATAAAGGATTTGGAGAACTTCTTATACAGATGAACGTTGAAGATACGAGGCTTGGAGTAGCTGAATATATTATAGAAAAACATGGAATAGAAACAATCGAATTAAAATGGGGTCAGGGAGCAAAATGTATAGGAGGCGAAATTAAGGTTAATAGTATTGACCGAGCTTTAGAATTACAAAAAAGAGGATATATAGTGACTCCAGATCCTTCTGATCCAATTAACCAAGCATCTTTTAAAGATGGTTCAATCAAAGAATTTGAAAGACATAGTCGTCTTGGATTTATTAGCGAAGATGGATTTATGACAGAAGTTCAAAGACTTAGAAATCTAGGTTTTAAAAGAATAACGCTAAAGACTGGTGCTTATGGTCTTAGAGAACTTGCCATGGCAATAAAGTGGTCCTCTAAAGCTAAAATTGATTTATTAACTATAGATGGTGCTTCTGGAGGCACTGGAATGAGTCCTTGGAGAATGATGGAAGAATGGGGTATGCCATCTATCTACTTACATTCAGCAGCCTATGAATTCTTAAAACTCTTGCAAGATAAGGGTGAAAAAGTTCCTGATGTTGCTTTTGCTGGAGGTTTTTCTTCTGAAGATGGAATATTTAAAGCATTAGCTTTAGGTTCACCTTTTGTAAAAGCAGTTTGTATGGGTAGAGCTCTTATGATTCCTGGTATGGTAGGAAAGAATATAGATGAATGGATTAAATCTAACAACCTTCCTAAAACAGTTAGTGAATTTGGTAAAACTCCTGAAGAAATATTTGTTTGTTATGAAAAAATTAAAGATTTAGTAGGTTCTAAAGAAATAAAAAATATTCCTCTTGGAGCTATCGGTATTTATAGTTATTCTGATAAAATTAAGGTTGGGCTTCAACAACTTATGGCAGGAGCAAGATGTTTTGATGTTCCTTCTTTGTCTAGAAAAGACCTTATGAGTCTTACTGAAGAATGTACTAATGTAACTAAGATTCCTTATATTATGGATTCTTATAGAGATGAAGCTATTAAGATTTTAAATAGCTAAGTTTATGGCTGTAGCTCTTTAACTACAGCCATTAAAATTATTATAATAAAAATATATTATTTGATTTACATTCTTCTATCATATCATCTGGCCATACAGAAACCTGCACTTCACCTATATGAGCCTTACGTAAAAAATACATACAAAGTCTAGATTGCCCTATTCCACCACCTATACTATATGGTAGGTCACTATTCAATATAGCCTTATGGAAAGGTAATTCACTCCTTTCCATTACATTTGAAACTTTAAGTTGTTTTTCCATAGATTCCTCATCAACTCTTATCCCCATTGATGAAATTTCATAGGCAATTTCTAAAACATCATTCCAAAGTAAAATATCACCATTCAATTCCCAATCATCATAATCTGGAGACCTACCATCATGTTTTTTCCCTGATTTTAATAAGCTCCCTATCTTCATGATAAATACAGCTCGTTTTTCTTTTGTTATAGCATTTTCTCTTTCCTTAGCAGTTAAATCTGGATATATATCTTCTAGTTCTTGTGTTGTAATGAAAAATATTTCATTTGGTAAATCTGTATGAAGATCACGATATAACCTATTAACATAATCCCCTAAATTTTTAACTGCATTATAAATTGTTATTACTGTTTCTTTAAGATATTCCTCTGTTCTATCTGACTTATTAATAGATTTTTCCCAATCCCACTGATCTACATAAATAGAGTGAAGATTATCCATATCATCATCTCTTCTTATAGCATTCATATCTGTATATATTCCATTACCAGGTTCTATTTTGTACTTTCCTAAGGCCATTCTCTTCCACTTTGCAAGTGATTGTACAATTTCAACCTTCTTTTCATCCATTTCTTTTAATGTAAAATCAACAGTTCTCTCTACTCCATTAAGATAATCATTTAATCCACTTTCAGGTGTCACAAAAAGCGGTGCTGAAACTCTTCTAAGATTTAGACCATAAGCAAGTTCTTGTTGAAAAAAATCCTTTATCTTTTTTATTGCCCTTTGGCTTTCCATTTCACTAATTAAAGACTTGTAGTTTTTTGGTATGATTAATTCTCTTGTCATTGTTTCTATTGCTCAAAATATATAGTATATTTTTATAGCAACTCTTCACCTCCCACAAAAATTTATATTTTAATATACAAAATTCCATTAGCACAAATACAGTTTTGCCAATCATAATTATTATATGCAAAAAAGCCATGGATACTTCCACAGCTTAAAATCAAAAAATATATCAAATAATTAAATTATTACTTCTTCTATAAATAAAGTTAAATTCTTTTCCTCTATTAAATTACAAAATTCAAACTTATCTCCACTATTAATCACTAAAATCGGTCTTGTTGTAACTCCTTTATTTTGCATTGTAACTACTGCAATTTTTCCATTGTTTAATTTAACCTGCAATCCATTAGGATAACAATACACTGATTTTGCAAAAGACATATAAATCTCTCTACCGTATCTGTTCATTGCATCAACTGCGATTCTTTCCATTGCAACATGAGGAAGCATTGCTTCTTCTTTTTTTGAGTTATATACATAATCAATATATTCATTACATATACCTAGTATCTTTGCAAATTCATGTATTTTTCCACCGCTAACTCCAAATAAACCTTTTCCATCTTCTCTTTCATACATATTGTAGACAGCCATATATGTTGTAGACATAATTGATGGATTTCTTTTTAGTAATTCATATGCTTTTTTTACATGAGTTTCTTCATCTATAAATAATCTACCTATATCATGTAATAATGCAGCTGTGCAAAGTCTCACCAATTTATCATTATCATAATTTTTTCTACTTCCAACCATTAGAGTTAAGATTGTTACATCTAGTGAATGTACTGCCAGCTGAGATAATTCGTCATTCTGAATTAAGTTATTTATAATTGTAGCATTTTCTGATAAATTGATATTATTAATAATCTCATTGATTATTCCAATGACCTTTTTTTCATCAATATGTTCTTTTTTTCTTATTTCTTCAAATAATGCTTTTAATGCCTTTATCGTTTTAAGTTTTATAGGTGCAGGTAAAGCTTCTTGTAATGTAATTTCATCATTACCATCTTCAATATATAAAGTGGCTACCCCCATTTTCTTTAATCTTTTTATAACATTATCACTTATTTTATTTCCTTTATTTAAAAATAGCATTCCACTTTCTGTATATATTGGGTTAGCTAAAACCTCTCCCACTAATTTATCATTTGCTAAGACCAACTTCATCTTTTGTCACCTCTTAAATTGGTATATATTCATTAACATAACATAAAAATAAATAAGTATAAATAGTCATTTTTAAATTCACAAATATTACTAACTTATTTTCTAATAATAAGTTATATCTTTAAACTTTATATTATTTTAATAATGCCTTTATATCTTTATATTCTCTGCAATAATAATCAGCTCCTGTAAAATCACATGGATTTTTTAAATTCTTAAATGCTGCCCCACCAATTAATATTTTAGGAGATTTTTTTCCAAAGTAATTTTTTATAGTAAATATCATATTTTTAGAAGAATCTATATTATATTCTAAAGTAGTTGAAATGGCTATAAATTCAGGTTTTCTTAGTTCAATTCCATCAATAAGACTTTGAACTGGCACATTAGATCCTAAAAACATTACCTCAAAACCTTCAATTTCTAACATCTCACTAATCATTCTTACGCCAATATTATGAAATTCAGCATTAGCATTCAATAACATTATCTTAGCTTGCTTCCCTCTTTTATTATTTTTCGCTCTTATCTTAACCTCTTTAATAATATCAATACAACTTTCTGATATGAAATGTTCAAGCCATATATCCATTTTTCCAGTTTCCCATAAGTCACCTACTCTTTTTAATGCTTTTTCTATAACATCAAAAAATATATATTCAATACTTTTTCCAACTTCATATAAGTTTAATATAAAATTTCTAGCATAATCCCTATCCCCTCTTAAAAGACTATCTAAATAAATTTCTTCTAATTTTTGACCATTTATCTCATTAATTTCTACATTATTAAAATTCATATTTTTTTGATTTCTTCCTAAAAGATAATCCATCGAAATATCAAATAAATCTGCTATTTTTATTAATTTTTCTATATCTGGAATTCTTGTCCCTTGCTCATAATTAGCCACAGTAGTTTGTCCAACTTTTAAAAATTCCGCTAACTCTTTTTGAGTATATCCTTTATCTTTTCTAAGCTCTCTTATATATTTTGATAATTCCATCCCCATAATATCTTTTCACCTCATTAAAATAATATTATCACGTTTTGTGTATAGTATCAATAAATCAAACATTTCCACTTGATTTATTTCAAAATGTGATATATGATTTATATACAGTTAATAATTATTATTAAAAAGAAATTATTTTTCACTTATCCAAATTATATAAAAGGAGGCTAAATTATGAACCTACCATTCAACATAGCTGTAAGATTCTTAAAATCTAGTAAAGGACAAACTTTACTTATAACACTTGGAATTGCAGTTGGAGTTTCTGTACAAATTTTTATCGGCTCATTGATTCAAGGCTTACAAAAAAGTCTTATTAATAAAACAATAGGCAATTCTCCTCAGATAACTGTATCATCTAATAATGATGATAAACTAATAGATAATTATACCCAAATTAAAGAAACTATAAGTTCTTCAGATGATAGGATAATAAATCTTTCAGTTTCATCAGATGGCCCTGCACTTGTAAAGAAAGATAATAAAAACTATTCTGTACTAGTGAAAGGGATGAATATAGATGAATCTGATAAAATTTATAATATTAAATCTAGAATTTATGAAGGTAATGAACCTGAAAATGATAATGAAGTAATGATTGGTAAAGATTTAGCAAATGAATTGAATTTAAATGTAGGTGATAGCATTGAAGTTATAACAAATTCTGGACAAATAAATAAGCTTACTATAACTGGATTTTTCAACTTAAATGTTGCTTCTTTAAACAAGTCATGGATAATAACTACAATAAAAACATCACAAGAATTATTTTCTATAGGAGATAAGGTTACTAGTATTGAAATGCAGGTAAAAGAAGTCTTCAAAGCTGATGAAATATCACTTAATTTGTCACAACAACTAAGTAGCAATTTAAAAACTGACAATTGGAAATCACAAAATGAAGAATTATTAAGTGGCCTAAATGGTCAAAGTATTTCTAGTATAATGATTCAAGTTTTTGTTTTAATCTCCGTTGCTCTTGCAATAGCTAGTATATTAGCTATAACAGTAATTCAGAAGTCAAAACAGATTGGTATCTTAAAAGCTATGGGTATAAAAGATAGAAGTGCTAGTTTAATATTTCTTTATGAAGGCCTTATACTTGGGGTTCTTGGTGGAATTTTAGGAATAATTCTAGGTTTACTTTTAAGTTTTACTTTTACTAAATTTGCGCTTAACCCTGATGGAACTCCAGTAATTGCCCTTTATATCGATTATGGATTTATAGCCCTATCTGCTCTTATTGCAATTATTTCAGCAACCATAGCTTCATTAATTCCAGCAAGACGTTCCTCTAAACTTAATCCAATGGAGGTGATAAAAAATGGCTAACATTATTGAATTAACAAATATAAACAAAACATATGGTACAATTATTAAAACTCAAGTAATTGATAAGATGAATTTGTCTATAGAAGAAGGAAGTTTTTGTTCTATAATAGGTTCATCTGGAAGTGGAAAAAGTACACTTTTAAATCTTATTGGAACATTAGACAAACCAACTAAAGGTGAAATTTTTATAGATGGTAAATCCACTAGAGATATGAAGAAAAATGAACTTGCTAAACTTAGAAATGAAACTATAGGTTTTATATTTCAATTTCATTATCTTCTTCCTGAATTTACAGCTCTTGAAAATGTATTAATGCCATATAAAATTAAATCTTCAAAAGTATCAAAAGATACACTTAAGAGAGCTGAAGAATTATTAGATCTTGTTGGCCTTAGTAAAGTTAAAAATAATCTAGCTAATAATATGTCTGGTGGTCAGCAACAAAGAACAGCTATAGCACGGGCACTTATGAATAATCCCAAAATAATATTAGCTGATGAGCCAACTGGTAACCTTGATTCGGAATCCACTGAAAATATATATAATTTGATGAAAAAAATAAATGAAACTTATAATACTACTTTTATTATAATAACGCATGATAGAAGAATAGCTGAAAAAACTGATAGAATTATAGAAATACAAGATGGTAAAATAATATCAGATAAATAAGGAACTGCCCTAAATAGAAAGATTAATTTTCTATTTAGGGCACCTTTTCTCATGCATATATAATACTAAATTCATATCTTACAATCATCTCTTCTTCCCCCTTTAAACCAATTGACTGCAAGAATTCTCAAAAATAATTCTTTTGTGCATTTCTCTCCTATTAATCTAATGCCTATCTTTTTAGTCATGTTATTCCTAAATGTCCATAAATACATATCTACTTATGTTCTGATATATTTCGATATATATAGTGTATTTACTTATATACTATAAACGAAAAAAATAAGATTACATATTCGTATCTAGGAGGGGAAAATGAAGAAAAGATTTTTTGCAAATTTCATTGCTATTGTTTTTTTATTTACAACAGTTTTAGTAAATATTCCTCAAAAGGCTTTTGCCTATCAAAACTCTGCATATTACAATGATATACGTATTGGTTTAAAAAGTATGAGTGCAACAAGTATGTCTATTACACTAAATGGATCATATTCATTTAATGGACAAGCTCTTACTTCAGGTTCTAGTTATACTTTAAGTATTAATACTGGTAAAATTATATTTAATGGAGTAAGTTATGATAGTTTTACTCTTGAACCTCTTAACAAAATCAATACTATAACTATTAAAAGTGGCACCAAGACTTATAAATATCTTGGAAGTATTCAATTTAAAATAATTAATGGATTGATATTTCCAGTTAATTCTTTAAACATAGAAGAATACTTAAAAGGTGTTGTTGGTGCTGAAATGTCTGATTATTTTCCGCTTGAAGCTCTAAAATCTCAAGCAGTTTCAGCAAGAAATTATACACTTGATAATATTGGACTATATAACGCTAGTGGTTATGATCTTACAGATACTACTGACACCCAAGTATATCAAGGATACAATGAGACATATACTAATGTAATTAAAGCTGTCAATGATACTTTTGGAATGGTTCAACTATATAATGATACTCTTGTAAGTGCGTATTATTCAGCTAGTAATGGTGGCTATAGTGAAGCATCTGAAAATGTTTGGACTACTGCACTTCCATATTTAAAGGCTAAAGCAGATAGTTTTGATAATAATAATTGGCCAAATGGAAACATTACTCTTACCAATGCACAAATTGACTCACTTTTAAAATCCAAAGGTTATTTAACAAGTGCAGATAAATTTGTAAAATTAGATCTTGCAAGTATAACTCGCTATACAAGTACTAGAGTATCTAATATTGATGTAATATACATTAATTCTTTAGGTACAGAAACTAGAAAATCTTTTGTAAAAAGTAGAGCTTATAGCTTTTTAAATCTACCAAGTGCTATGTACAATGTAAGTTATGATAGTAGTACATCTAGTTACTTATTTACTGGAAAGGGGTATGGTCATGGTATTGGATTAAGCCAACTAGGAGCAAAAGCTAGAGCTCAAGCTGGACAAGACTATACAACAATATTGAATTTCTACTATGATGGCTCTTATACACAAAGTTTATTACCTACTATTAGCGAATTTAATTTAAATAAAACCTCTACTCTTGTTGGGCAAGCTGTTTCTACAAGCACATCAGTAATTGGTGGTTCTGGTTCTGGTTACTTATATAAATATGTAGTTACAAAAGATAGCACAGTTGTATTTACTCAAGATTACTCAGAAAATAGTTCATTTGATTATTCACCTAATTTAGATGGAAATTATAATGTAACATTATATGTTAAAGATAAGCTTTCCAAAAATGATTTTGATAAACAAAAAGTTGTTTCTTTTATAGCTTATAACAAACCAACTATAAATAGTTTAACTGTTAATAACTCAACAATTTCAGTTAATCAACCAATAAACTTTAGTAGCATTATTAGTGATGGTTCAGGTTCAGGTTACTTATATAAATATGAATTAAGTAGCAATGGTGTAGTGTTATTAACTCAAGATTTTAGTGAGTTAAGCACATTAACCTACACTCCAACTACTATAGGTAATTACACATTATCCTTATATATAAGAGATAAAATTTCTACTGAAACTTTTGATAATACTGCCAATTTGAATTTTACTGTAGGTTCAAAGCCACAAATTATAAACACTACATTTAGTGGCACTTTATATGAAAAGAGACCTGTAACAATGTCCACACAGGCTAAATATGATAATACAACTTCACCAGTCTATAGATTTGAAGTATATAATTCATCTGGAATATTAACATATTCTCAAGATTATAGTGCATCATATAATTGTGTATTTACACCAGCTACGTATGGAGATTATTTGGTAAAAGTTTTTGTAAAAAGTACACTAACTGATATTAACTATGATGATGTTAATGAATATACTTTGACTATAAAAAGAGAGCCAGTTGTAGTATCAACACTTCCTATTTCCATTGGAATGACTGGAAATGATGTTACACAAATTCAGACTGGTTTAAGTAACTTAAAATATAAAATAGGCACTATTGATGGAGTATTTGGAACGAAAACTTACAATGCAGTAGTAAGTTTCCAAAAATCAAAATTCATTATGCCAACAGGCATTGTTGACGCAGTTACCTTAAAAGCTCTAAATGATGCTCTTATTTTTAAAATTACTGGCATAAAATAATGAAATAAAAAAATGCACCTTAAATATTAGATTCAAATTCTAATATTTAGAGGTGCATTATTTTTATATTAATTCTAATTTTTTATACACTGAATTATAAACCCATATAGCATTTATAATTAGTAATATACTTGTAATGAAAAATACATATCTTATTCCCAATAAGGCTGATACTTGACCTCCTAAAATGGAACCACCAAATACGCCTAAATACTGTGCTGATACACTAAATCCAAAAATTCTACCAGTAATAGAATCTGGTGTAATTTTCTTTACTAATGTGTTAACAGAAGGTATAAGACCTGCTGTTGCTAGTCCCAACAAAAAGCGAAGACCCATTAGTTGCCAAGGATTATTTACAAATGCTTGGGGAATGAAAATTATTCCTGCTACTATAAGTGTCACTAACATAACCTTCTGTGGTCCCACTTTATCTGAAAGCTTACCAAGTCTTGGTGCTGCAATTATACTTGCCAATCCTGAAGCTGAAAATGCCATTCCTGATATTAAAGCTATATGACTACTATTTGGACTGGATAACTGAGTAACATATATAGTTATAATTGGTTCTATAGAATATAATGCTAATGTTATTACAAAAGATGTTAAAAACATTGTAATAATTATACTTGTATCTGGCATTAAGCTCCATACTTCTTTAGCGCTAAGAACTTTCTTTTCTTCTTTATTAAATGATTCCTTTACAAAAATTACAGTTGTAATAAATGCAATCATCATTAGCGACCCTGTTATAAAAAATACATTTTGTAAGCCAAAGTTCTCCTCTATGTACCCACCAATCATTGGCCCAAGCAATGATCCTGCAATAGATGCTGTTGAAAGTGAACCTAATGCCCATCCTGCATGTTCTTTATCTGTTTGTGTAGCAATAAGTGTTGTGCACGCTGTACTATACCCTGTTATAATTCCCTGTAATATCCTTAGTCCCACAAGCTGATATACATTTTGTGCAAATCCCATAGTAAATATAACTATTGACATTCCAAGACTTGCTCTAAGAAGCATAGGCTTTCTTCCAAACTTATCAGCAGCACGTCCCCAAATTGGAGAAAAAATAGCTGAAACTATAAAAGTAATCCCAAAAGCAATTCCTGAAACCTGTTCAATCAAAGTTGTATCTTGAACTCCAAGATGCCTTATATATAGAGGCATTACAGGTGCTATTTGGCTCATTCCCACATTTGTTACAAACATACCAAACCAGCAAACTATTAAATTTCTTTTCCACATTTTCATGAATATATAAGCCTTCTTTCTTTTGTACTTATGTTATTGTAAAACTGATTAACAATACTATCATAATTTTAACCAAAAGACTGGCTATATACCATGCACTATATTAAACTTCATGGACATTTTTGCTATAAAATTCTGATGGACTCATACCCTCTATTTTTTTAAATATTCTGCTGAAATAAAATTCATCACTAAATCCAAGTTTATTAGCTACCTCTTTCACTTTATTATTTCCATCAATAATAAGTTCTTTAGCCTTATCAATTTTTATTTTATTAAAAAATTCAATTACAGAATATCCAGTGATATCTTTAAAGGTTCTTGATAAATAAGTTGGGGATAACTCTACCATATCAGATAATTCTACTAAAGTTATCTTACTATTTATATTTTTATGCATATAACTAATAATGTTTTCTACCTTAGCTGATACAGAATAATTGTGACTTTCACTTTTTTTATTTCTATAAACTTCATAAATTAATTGTTGCAAAAATGCCTTAGTAATAAACTCATATCCAGGTAATTTATCATTCCAACTATCAACTAATTTTTTAAATATATCATTTATCTTGTAGCAATCCTTTAATTCCTGCATATGACTAAAAGGCAACATCTTAGTCTCCTGTTTGACATCCCATTTATTTTCACTAAACAGTACATTTATATAACTAAAATGTACCGAAAAAAAACATATAGGATCTTTACTATTTGACTCTATTGAATGAAATAAATTTGGATAAAAGTAAAATATCATACCTTCTTTAACTTGATATTTTTTATTTTCAACAGTAACATTTCCAATCCCTCCTGTAAAAAAAATAAGTTCATGGTGGTCAAGAGTTCTTGATATCCTAGCATTAAAGTCCCATGGTCTATTCGATTGCCTCATATTACAATAATGAATGTGAAAAAATAAGTTTTTTATGTTCATCGTTTCTCTCCATTCTTCAATAAGCTTATTAATTAATAAAGAGGTTACTTCAAATGAAATAACCCCTAAACTATTCTTCTGTATATTCGATTATATCTCCAGGTTGACATTCTAATTCCTTGCATATTGCTTCTAATGTAGAAAACCTTATAGCTTTTGCCTTATTATTCTTAAGTATTGAAAGATTAGCATTTGTTATGCCAACTCTTTGAGCCAAATCTTGTAGTGATATTTTTCTTTTTGCCATCATGACATCTAAATTAATTATTATAGCCATATACTCACCTATATTGTTAGATCATTATCTTCTTTATATTTAACTGCCTGCTCAAATACTTTGGAAAGTATACCAACAAAACATCCTACTAGTAAAAATATAAATATTTCAGCATCTGTATGCACACCTTTTGCATCTATATAAATTATATTAAAGCTCTCTTTTCCTATATTCATCAAGAAATTTATCAAATAACATCCAGCTATTGTAAAACAACTAATAGTTATTTTTTTTAAGGCCTTTACATTTTCCCAAATAAAAGGATTTTCTAAAACCAAAGTTTTAATAACCTTTTTAAGCTCTATAACTACTGTAAAAGTAGAAATAACACCTATTGTTAAAAGAATAATTAATATTATCCCATGAACATTTTTTATTATATCGCTAGAAAATGTTTTATAATAAGTAACTCCTGTTAATATAACTCCAAAGAAAAGCATTATACTAAGAATAATGTTTAATATGCTTGATAAAGATTTTTTACCATAGTAGTTCATTTCTATCCTCCAATGTATACTTTAAACATATTTATAACACTATAATACCACATAAATGCATACTTTACATTTTATTTATTATTGTAATAATTATATTCATACCACTTCGAAGTAATTTTCTTTTGATTTATATACTTTTTAAAATCATTTTTATCTAATTTCCCTTCATTAAACGCTTCTAATACAACATCATAACTATCTAATGATAAGTTAGATAAATATCTCATATCTACTTCTTTTATAACTGTATTTAGATTATATTCAGCAATTAATTTATCCATATTACAGAAGTTAATTCCTAAATAAATTATACTGCCTATAAGCACAAAGGATTTAAATAAATCAATGCTTTTCCATAAAGAAATAGCTATAAAAATTAGCATTATTAATACAAATATCATAAAAACACTAGTTACAAATCTTAATTGTGTCATACCAAATTCTTTTATATAAAGGTTCATCTTATATAATGATGTTAAGCCCATATTCATACTTATTACAGTCATTAAAGTATTTAAACCACATGTTAATTTATTTTTGTCTATTTTGCTTTTAAAATAAATAATTATAATAATATTTAAAATCACTACTACAATTAATTGAAAAAATCCACTTCTTGCATAGTTTGAATATTCTTCTGCTGTTAAATCAACTCTATTATACTTTATATATAAATATTTAATTTGTATATAAGTAAATATCAAATAAAGTATATTTATTAGAACTAAAATTGTATTAACCATACTCTTATCTAACTTATTTATTTTTCTCATATACATTGATTTAACTGTAAATTTTAAACTTGAAAATAGATAGAATAAGTATATAAATACTATGATAAATACAATTAATTTTGATATACTTCCTTTTGGACTTATCATAAAAATCGTATTTGTAATACTAGCTATGATATTACCAAATATACTTCCAAACATTTCATCTGCTGATGATAACAAAAGTGTAAGAATAATTAGTAGTGGAATAGAAATTAAAATTCCTTTTAATATTCCATTATATTTATTGTTTTTTAAATTGAGAATTTCTTTTCCATTTATTGCTTTTCTAATCTTTTTAATATGGGGCTTATTAAAAACTCCTATAGTTACATTAGGAAAAATATTACCAAATAAATCTTTACTGCTTAATTTCATTTCTGAAAAACTCATCATATATATTCCTGTTAATAAGGATATTGGTATCATAAATATATTTATTACCCTAAAAAAAGTATTTGTAAATATTCCATATGTTGCACTTAGTAGTATAGATATTATTAAAAAGTATACACCAGTAATATTTATTTTTTTTACTTTTCCTAAAGAAAAGATGAACATTAAAGAAGTTAGCACTACTATTAGAGGGACAGATATTCCAAAATAATTTAGCCCATCTCTTCCTATAAAAAATATAATTGTAATAAGTGCTATTGCTATTGCTATAAATGTATTTTTTATTGTATCCTCTTTTTCCTTTTTATTAAGTTCCACATTGTTGAAATTACTTAATCTACATTCATAAGAACAAAATATTTCAATTAGATTTAAATCTTTATAATCTATATCTTTTGAAGTTATCTTATTTAAAGCTCTAATAGAATTTACATCTTTAATTTCTTTAAATTCAACAATATCTATTAATATAACTCTATAATCTTCTCTGTAATATACAACTTCTTTTTTTGAAATTAATCTTAAATAATTATATTCTATTTTACCTTTTAAGTACTTTTCTAATTCTTCTAAATTTACTTCACCATCCTCTTCAAAGTATTTCAATTTTTCCCCTTCATAAATTAATATGGATGAATTTCTATTCCTTAAAATGTATAAATTTTTCTTCATATTACGTCTCTCCCAATTTATTATTTTCTTAAATAATACCACCTTCTTTTTCAATTATCAATATATTTTTATTGTTTTTCAATAAAAATATATTGATAATTATTATTTGAATTTCTATTTGGAGTTAATTGAAAGACAAATTTCAATAGAAAAAGCCATATCAAAACAATGATATGACTTTCAAAATATATGTTATTTTATATTAATTTTTTCAAATTTTCTTTAGAATCTAAATCTAAAAAACTTGCTTCAATGCTATTATAATAAACCTTCTTATAATCTTCATATGTAATATCAAACTCTTTAGATATTATTTGAACTTCTTTAGACATACAAGTATCTGAAACACTTCTATTATCTGTATTTATGGTTACTCTTATGTCATCTTTATAAAAATCATAAATTGGATGTTCATTTATGATTTTTACAGCTTTTGTTTGTACATTACTTGTAGGACACATTTCAAGAGTAATATTTTTTTCTTTAACAACTTCATATGCTTTAGGGCAATCTTTTATAAATACACCGTGTCCAATTCTTTCTGCACCTAAAAGTTCAACTGCTTCTAATACATTTTCTCCTATCCCAGTCTCCCCTGCATGAATTGTTATTCTATATCCATATTTTCTAGCTAAGTCCATAGCATTCTTGAACTTCCTGCAAAATCCTGCTTCTTCTCCTGCGCACAAATCTACTGCAACAACACCTTTATGTAAATAATTTTTACCTTTTTCAATCACTTCAATGGCTTTTTCTTCTGACATATTTCTCATACATGATAAAATTAAGTTTCCACTTATTTCATATTTTTCTTCTGCTTCTTTAATCCCATGAATTACACTTTCTATGATTTCTTCAATCTCTAACCCTCTTACTGTATGAAGAACAGGAGCAAACCTTACTTCCATGTATTTCACATTTTCTTTTGCAGCATCTTCAAAAAGTTCAAATGTAATTCTTCTTAAGCTTTCTTTTGATTGCATTACTAAATTAGGTAAAGAAAAAGCTTTCAAATAATCATCAAGTGATGTACATTCACTTGGTGCAATAATACATTTCTTTATTTCCTCAGTTTCATAAGAAGGAATAACTATATTCTCTTTCTTGGCTATATCTATTATTGTTTCTGCTCTAACACTACCATCCAAATGACAGTGAAGTTCAATTTTTGGCAATTCTAAAAAATCCATTTTATCCTCCTACATATATTTTTGTATAAAAAAATTCCTAATTACAAAGAAGACATATCTTTATACAAGATACATCTTCTTCGTAATTAGGAATTATTGGTTCCTAGTAGAGACCTCCAAACCATATTATTGGAGTTATACGAAAATACATTTATAATATTAATTTATAGAATTATACTGAATTTTATTCTCATTGTCAAGTTACATCATCATTCCATTTCAATAGTTCCATAACCATGAGAATCATATTTATTTAAAACTATTGTTAATTCTTCAGCATGTTCTTTTTCATCAGCAATAATTTCATTAAATACTTTTCTCACATCACTTGAAGATATTTGCATTAAATTATTTTCATAAAGTATAACAGCTTCTAATTCTCCTTTAATATCATTTCTCAAATTATTTAATATTAGTTCATTGGAATATTTAGGGCAATACAAATCATGATATCTCTCACCTTTAATTTGCATATGCTCTTTAGTTTCCTTAAACTTATGTAATTGAACATGATCATATCTTCTTAATACTTCAAAAAACATGTTATAATGCTTCTTTTCTTCTTTCATAATATGTTCCCATATTTCGTTTATCTCACCAATATTAGAATCTGCAATATGTTTGTTATAGTCATTTATTGCAACTATTTCTCCTATCATTGCTTCTCTTATTAAATTAGTTTGAAAAACTGGCACACCTTGTGGTTGCCTCATAGTGGTATAACTCATATTTCCACCTCTACTACTCTATTTTCTTATATTATATTAATACACCAAAAAGATTATGTGTATATTACTTATCTACACACCCTTTTAAATCATAAAGTTCATAGAGTTGCCCTCCCACATTAAATTCATTGAATACAGGCATGCTATTAGCAATTTTATTATCTGAGGAATTAGACCATTCACTTTTATCTATAAGTTGTCCATTTTCCTTAGCCCAATTCATTATTTCAGTATTTTCAGATTTTTTCCCATAAGTAGAACCTTGTGATGTACTTGGAATTTTAAAGATTCCTTCATTCATTTTATCATTTATACTCTCTACCATAATGTATCTAACATCTCCATCTTTCACCATCTGTTTAAATTGATCTAAAGTAATTATATTATCAGTTCCCAAAAAGCCTCCTATAGACATAACAGATTCGTTGGTCTCAAGAATAATTTTTGAAGCAAATCCTGATGTTCGTAAAGTAACTAATAAATATTTCTCGTTAGTTTTATTAGCTTTTAAGTAATTTATAAGTTTTATTGACTCTTCATTTGATTCATCATCTTCACTATTAGAATTTTTAGGCTTTGTAAGCTCTAATCCTGCTGATGGTGAACTTCCCGACATTTTATAAAGCACTGTAGTTCCAGACCAAACAGTTGGTACTATTAAAAGTCCTATAAATCCTATAGTAACTAAAGCCTTTCTGAAATTTGAATTTGTACTAACTTCCAACTTATCTTTATTTTTATTAATGATAAGTGCTATAGAACTTCCAAAAGTTAAAACAATAACCATTGCCATGAGTATTTTGGTAATACTATAGGATTCAAAATAGTATGAAAGTATTACTAATACCAAAGCTCCGTCTATCATAAATGCAATAGGTAAAAGATAACATTTCCATGTGGATTCTTTATATAATTCTATTAAATACTTTATTCCAATACCAGCTAAAGCAGCAATTGCTGGTGCTAGCATAGTCAAGTAATACGAATGGAATGTGCCTTTGGTAAAACTAAAATATAAAAATTGTGGAACAAAATAAGTTATCCAAAATACTAATGATAGTTTTCTTTCATTGTCAAAAGGTTTCTTTAATTTTTCTTTTGAAGCCGCTGCTAAAAATCCTATCAATGCAAATGGTAAAAGCCAACTAATTTGATCTGATACATCTCCCTTTGAAAAAAATCTAGCAATTGATGATTTGTTTCCTCCAGTCCCTACTGGAATTGTGCTAATTGCATCTTCTTTTGATTTGCTAAAACGTTCTGCTCCATTATGTCCAAATATAAGCTGAATTTCTGAATTATTAGAACTACTTCCTACATAAGGCCTGTTTGATGCTGGTACTAAATCCACAATAGCAGCCCATGATAATGAAACAATTAACAGTATAACTGTACAAATTGAAAGATTAATCATTCTCTTTTTCAAATTAATTTTAGATGCAATAAAATATGTTAAATATATTGCTGGAAGTGGAAGATATGCTTGTAGCATTTTTATATTAAATCCAACTCCAATCAAAATTAAACTTATTATTAAATGTTTAAGTTTTCCACTTTCTATTGCTCTAAATAAGAAATAACTAGCTATTAAAACTATCATAACTAATTGATTATCTATTGTATTATTTCTACTTGCTGCTACAAAAATTGGAGTTACTGATAAACATAAAGCTGAAATAATTCCTGCCTTTGCTCCAAAATATCTTTTTATAAGGCAATAAATAAGGCCAACAGAAACTACTCCCGCTATGGCTTGTGGAAGAATAACGCTCCAGGTATTAAATCCTAATATTTTCGCAAAAATTGCCTGAATCCAAAATCCCACTGGTGGCTTGTCTACACTAACAAATCCAGTTGGATCAAAAGATACAAAAAAGAAATTTTTAAAACTTTTTAGCATACTTTTTATTCCTGCAGAATAATATTCATTAGCAAAATCTTGAATATTTAAATTGGTTATATTTAAAATTGTTGATAATATCAAAATTAAAGTTATTTGAGTCCTCTCTCTAGTTAGTTTAAATCTCTTCATATTTTATCCTCCTACTCGTATAAAAATACAAACTATTTATTAATATTATTATTTTCAGTAATATAGTGCAATAAAAAATTACTAAAATACCTATTTTCTACATAAACATTATATCTTATTGGTATTTTATTTGCGAACTATAGAAATTCTTTAGAATTTGTGTAGTCCTTTTTTATAAAACTCCACTTAAAGTGGTACACTTTTTTTGAATTCATAAATTTTTATGTATTTAATTCTAAATAGTTTGTTTTTGAGTATGGTTCAAATCTTAAACTAGAAGTTGAGAGATTAAGAAACCTATTTAAAATATAACTTTATTTGTCACCAAACTTCCTCTGCATGTACTCTGCGCTAACCTGTAGACTCTTAATTGGATCTTTATCTACCCAATTCTTATGAGTTTCTAATACAACACCCTTTACTCCGTTTTTTATAGCTATTGCTGATAGCGTATCTAGGTCCATATTTCCATTTCCTAATTCTGTAGCATTTTCTTCAAGTATTGGCGTCATATAGGGACCCGATTTGGTACAACCACGATCATTAATATGCCATAATTTCATTCTGCTACCCAGTTTTTCCATCAAAGCTGAAACATTAGCACCACCATCTGCCATCCAATAACTATCAAACTCGAAGTTGACATATTTAGGATCTGTTTCTTCAATTATAACGTCGTAAGCTGTTTTTTCATGAGTCACCTTTTGTAATTCGCAATTGTGATTATGATACAAAAGATTTATTCCTTCCTTAGAAAGAGCCTTTCCTGCCTGATTCAGACGTTCAGCAAGTTTTTCTATTTCCTCCAAACTACTATAATCGAATTTGTACATACCAGTAATAACTACAGTATCTGTCCCAAAACTTTTTGCTTCATCTGCTATAGCTTTAGCATCTTTCTCAATGCTTGCCAAATCACTGTGAAGACTTATGACCTTTAGTCCACTTTCTTTAATCAACTTTGGCCAATCAAGCTTGCCACCATTGCCAATAGGCATTCCTGAGAACTTTGTCATTAATTTTACCATAATAGAAGACTTGTGGATCATAAAATCATTTAATTCTATAGATTCATAACCTGCGTTTTTCATATCAATTAATGTCTGTAAAGCATTATCATAATTATTACACATTGTTCCTATCATAATCTGTTGAACTGCAGTGGTAATATGTTTAGAGTCATTCTCATCATTACTTCTTACAGCATAGTTTTGGTTTGCGTTTTGCTCTGTTTTGTGTGAGTTAACAATTTTATTAATTCTCACATTTTCCTTGATTTCATATCCAGTAATAAATATTATCACCAAAATAATGCACACAATGATTACTTTTAATATTTTTTTTATATATTTTTTCATTTTCACATCCCCTTTTCATTGACTTATTTCATAAGTACTCTATAATGATATCAACATCTGTCGATTTTACAACCGACAGATGATTTAAAAGTGTCGAATTCAATGGAGGAGCTATGTCAGAAAAGAATAATATCAATCAAAGGGTCATGCTAACAAAACGCTTGATTCGTGAGGCTTTATTAGAAATGTTAAAAATACATAACATTAGAAAAATATCAATACGAGAATTATGCCAAGTTGCAGGAATTAATCGTACTACGTTCTATAACCACTATGGTAGTCAATATGATGTATTAAACGAAATTGCTGAAATGTACATACAAAATACCTCATTTGCCGTTATAAATGATATTGCAGCAGGTAAAGATTTCTATGAATGTTTGACCAAGGTTCTACAATATATTAAAGACCATCTTGAATTTGCAAAGCTTGTGTTGGATCAAGATAATTATGACCTAATTACCCACATCAAAATTTCACTTCCACAGTTTGATGAGATGGTTATTAAGCATCTTCCAGAAGATCTTGATTTGGATGACAAGAAGGCAATTGCTTCCTTTGTTCAGCACGGAACAGTAAGACTTCTTAAAGAATGGATTTTCTCAGATTGCTTGAAACCACCAGAAGAAGAAGCAAAATTAATTTTATATATTGCAGGAAGAACAATTGGCAGTTAAGGTAATGTAAGTAAATATGTAAAAAACATTCCTAAAGTATTACTCTAGGAATGTCTTTTTCAAATTAAATTGTTGAAATATATGAAATAAGTTTTTCTCTTAATTCTACTCTCTTTAAAGCATAATCTATAGTAGCTTGTATAAATCCAAACTTATCTCCAACATCATATCTTTTTCCTTCAAAACAGTGAGCATATACAGCTTCTTTTTTAGCTAATTCTTTTAAAGCATCAGTTAATTGTATTTCTCCTCCCTTTCCAGGTTCAATCTTTTCAAGCACATTAAATATATTAGGTGTTATTATATATCTTCCCAAAATAGCTATATTAGTTGGTGCTTCTTCAATTCTAGGTTTTTCTATCATATCTTTCACCTTATAAACTTCATTTTCAATCTCAACACCATCTACTATTCCATACTTATCCACATTTTCCTTATCAACTGGTTGAACTCCTAATATTGTAGTTTTATATTCATCATAACAGTTCATAAGTTGCTTAAGACATGGAGTTTCACTATCTACTATGTCATCTCCAAGCATTACTGCAAAAGGTTCATTCCCAATAAAAGTCTTTGCAAGACTTACAGCATGCCCAAGGCCTTTTGGTTCTTTTTGCCGAATATAATATATATCAGCTAGATTACTTATATTTTTTACTAATTTAAGTAACTCTTCTTTATCCTTGCTTTCAAGTTCATTTTCAAGTTCTACTGATTTATCAAAGTGATCTTCTATAGCTCTTTTACTTCTTCCTGTAATTATCAATATTTCTTCTATACCAGATGCAACAGCTTCTTCTACTATATACTGTATTGTTGGTTTATCTACTATAGGTAACATTTCCTTTGGTTGTGCTTTTGTAGCTGGCAAAAACCTTGTACCTAGACCAGCTGCAGGAATTACTGCTTTTCTTACTTTCATATGGCACCACTCCTCTTTATTAAAGTTAATTAATTATACAATCTTTTAAGTCATAAAGCTCTTTAGACCCTGCCATTATAGCCCCTTGAGAACCTTCCTTACCTTTCTCTGTAGAATTAGACCACTTATTTTGATTTACAAGTTGTCCATTTTCTTTAACCCAATTTACTATTTCAGTGTTACTAGACTTTTCCATTCCCCCTAAAGACATCACCGCTTTTTTTGACATATCAGTATTACTAGAAGTTTCTTTATTTCCAGCTTTTATATTACTCATTCCATCAGTAATGACAAATCTAACTTCTCCATCCTTAACCTTTTGTTTAAATTCATCTAAGGTAATAATCTTATCAGTTCCCATATATCCACCTAAAGCCATAACAGACTCATTTGTATTAAGTATAATACTTGACACTTCTGATGTTCTGGAACTAACAAGCAAATATTTTTCATTTCCTTTATTAGCTTCAAGATAACTTATAAGCTTAAATGTATTTTCATCTGCACTTCCAGTTACCATGTTCATTATAGAACTCATCATCTTACTTTCTGCATTTTTTCTAAGTTGTAATCCTGCTGATGGAGCACTCCCGAACATCTTATAAACTAAAGTAGTTCCTGACCAAACAGTTGGTGTAATTAAAAGCCCTATTAATCCTAAAGTTATTGATGCTTTTTTTAAATTAATTTCATTTCCAAGATCTATATTTACTTTATTTTTTATTTTGTTAACAATAAGAAAAATCGCACTTCCAAAACTTAACAACATGATTGCTATCATCAATACTTTGGTAACATTTGAAATATCTAAATATGCTGAAAGTATTACTAGCTCCAAAATGCCATCTATGATAAAGGCAACTGGTAAAATATAACTCATCCATGTATTTCCCTTGTAAAGTTCTATCATATACTTAATTCCAATCCCAACTAAAGCTGCAATTGGCACTGCCATCATAGTTAAGTAATATGGTTCAAATGTACCACTTGTAATACTAAAATAAATGGATTGTGGAACAAGATAAGTTATCCAAAATACTATCGATAGTTTTCTTTCATTATCAAAAGGTTTCTTTAATTTTTCCTTTAAAGCAGCTGCTATGAATCCAAATATGGCAAATGGTAAAAGCCAACTAATCTGATCAGGCAATTGACTATTTTGAGCTGAAAATAATCTGGTTATTCCAGGTTCACCTCCACCAAAACTAGTTGTCTTCATTCCAGCCTTTTTAAGCATACCTTGCATTCCTTTTATAGCTTGAGACATCATGTTTGAATTACTACTAACTCGCTCTACTCCATTATGTCCAACTATAAGTTGAATTTCTGAATTGGTAGAACTACTTCCTACATATGGTCTTTCTGATGCTGGCATCAAATCTACAATAATAGCCCAAGATAGTGATACAGCAACAAGCACAAAAGAGCAAATAACAAGATTAATAATTCTCTTTTTAAATTCAATCTTAGATGCAATTAAATATGTAAAGTAAATTGCTGGACATATCAAATATGCTTCTAACATTTTTATATTAAAGCCAATACCAACACATATTATACATATTATTAAATGTTTAAGTTTCTCACTTTCAATTGCCTTAAAAAAGAAGTAACTGGCAACTAATAATACCAAAACTAATTGAATATCAACATTATTATTTCTACTTGTTGCAACAAAAATTGGAGTTATTGCAAGGCATAATGCCGAAATAAGTCCTGCCATGCCTCCAAAGTATTTTTTTACAATACAATATAAAAGTCCTACAGAAATAACCCCAGCAATAGCTTGTGGAAGTATTATACTCCAACCATTAAAGCCAAATATTTTAGCTGAAATTGCTTGCATCCAGAATCCTACTGGTGGCTTGTCCAAACTTACAAAACCTGTTGGATCAAATGACACAAAAAAGAAATTTTTAAAGCTATTTAGCATACTTTTGACTCCAGCTGAATAATACTCATTTGAATAACCTTGAATATTTAAGTTTACTAAATTTAATATAGCAGATAAAATTAAAATTAGAATCAATCCAATCCTTTCTTTATTTAATTTAAATTTATTCATTCTTTCTCCTCCAATTTCTAATTAAATACCAAAATCTTATATGACAAAAAGTTCACTACTTGAGCAATAAACATAACTATTACTTTTGATAAATACACATTAACCCCAAAATTTGAAATTAACATATTCATTACTACTAATGTAATGATAAGAGAACATAAATTCACTATTACGAATTTAATTAATTCTATATTAGTTTTTTGTTTTCTATTCTTACTTGAAAATGTCCATTTCTTATTAAATATATAGCTATTAATAACCCCTGAGCTATATCCTATAATTTGACTGAATGTATAATTAACACCTAAAAGTCCATTAAATAATGAAAACATAACAAAATCTACCAAAGTATTCATTACACCTACAAAAGAAAACCTAATTATTTGCTTTAGTTTTCCATTAAAAATATAATCTATACCCCTATTTATTATTTTAATTTTTGATTTTTCCATTAAAACCCCTTCTTTTCTCCTATTATGTAAAGAGGCCTACCTTTAGCTTCATCATAGATGCGACCTACATATTCTCCAATTATTCCAAGCATCATAAACATTACTCCATTAAAAAATAAAGATATCCCTATAATAGAAGTCCATCCTGGCACAGTAGAGTTTGTAAACATTTTTTGAAAAAGTATGAATAATAAATACAAAAAACTAAATGCTGACACTAATCCTCCTAAATAAGTACCTATTTTAAGTGGCTTATATGAAAATGAGGTAATGGCATCTGTAGCAAATTTAATCATTTTCTTTAAAGGATATTTTGTTTCTCCCGCAAATCTATCTTCTCTAATAAATTCAACTCCAGCTTGTTTAAACCCTAACCAACTAACAAGCCCACGTACATACCTATTCCTTTCCGGAACTTTTTTTAGTGCATCACATACTTTCCTATCAATAAGCCTAAAATCTCCTGTATCTACAGGGATGTCAATATCAGTCATACTACTAAGAGTTCTGTAAAATATTTTTGCTGTAACTTTTTTAAAAAAGGTTTCTCCTTTCCTCTTTATTCTCTTTCCATAAACAACTTCATACCCTTCTTTCCACTTTTTAATCATTTCTAACATTACTTCTGGTGGGTCCTGAAGATCTGCATCTATTACTATAACTGCTTTACCAGAAGAATTATCCATTCCTGCAGTTATAGCTAATTGATGTCCAAAATTTCTTGAAAAGCTAATAAATTTGATTCTACTATCTTTGCTACATATATCCTTTGTTAATTCTGCTGTCTTATCCTTACTACCATCATTTACGAAGATAATCTCATATTCTTCATTTGTTGAATCCATTACTTCTTTAAGCCTCTTATATGATTCACTTACTACTAATTCTTCATTATAAAGTGGAACTACTACAGAGTATTGAATGGATTTATCATTCATAAATATCATCCTTTCCTTTATTTATTTTCTACTCAAAATTCTAAAGTTATTGTCTTAATCTTTTCTTAAAAAAATTATTAACTTTCTGTTAATATTTTTTTGCCTTTACTGTATAATATTAGTTAATACTGACGAAAGGAATAATTTATAGATGAAAATTTTACTTATAGAAGATGAAATACCTCTTTCAGAGGCACTTGTTTATACTTTAAAGAAAAATAACTACATTGTAGACACTGCATTCAATGGCATAGATGGGGAAAATATGGCAAAGAGTGCCACTTATAACTTGATTATACTTGATCGTATGCTTCCAGGAAAAGATGGTCTTGAAGTCTTAAAACAATTGCGTAACGAGAAAATTTTAACTCCTATCCTTATTCTTACTGCCAAAGATTCTATTGAAGATAGAGTTGAAGGACTAGATAGTGGAGCTGATGATTATCTTGTTAAACCATTTTCTAAAGCTGAATTGTTAGCAAGAGTTAGGGCATTAGGAAGGCGTCAAACTGATAAAATAGATAACGAAGAACTTAAAGTTGGTCTAACTATTTTTAGCCCACTAAAAGGAGAACTTACAATTGAAGACGAACTAATAAAACTTTCCTCAAAAGAATCTCAAATTTTAGAAATCATGATTAAAAATAAAGATATTGTTATAACTAGAGAGCACTTACTAGATAGGATTTGGGGATTTCAATCCTCAATAGAATTAAATAATATTGAGGTTTATATATCTTATCTTAGAAAAAAACTTTGCTCTATAAATTGTGGATTTATCATTGAAACAATTCGAGGAAGTGGTTATTGTTTAAAAGAAACTTAATGAATTGAGAGAAAGGTCTTTTTGAATATGTTTAAAAAATTAAAAATACATTTAATATTAGTGAATGTTATACTTCTTTCAATAGTACTTATAATGATTTTTTCTGGATTATACTTTAGTCTTAAATTAGCAATGGATAAGAAAGCTTCATTAGTTATGAATGAATTTGCAAAAAAAGAAATTATTTTATCAGATATAGAGAAAGGGTTATCAAGTTGCTTTTTTATTGAAATAGATTCAGAAGAAAATACACTTAATTGCTCTCCTGACTCTAATATTCCAAATGAAGAAATTGAAGAATTAAAAAAAATAGTTATTTCAAAAGGTGTACAAGAAGGAAACATATCAACAAAGAATTATCACCTGAAATTTCTAAAAGCCCCTAAAAGTTACGGATTTATTATTGTTTTTATAGATTATAGCATAGAAAGTAATGTTTTAAACTATCTAATTATTACTTCCTTAGTTATTGGTCTAATAAGTCTAGTTTTGGTATTTATAATAAGTTTTTATATTGCAAATAAAGCAATTATACCCATTAGAATTTCTTGGGAAAAGAAAAAAAACTTTATATCAGATGCTTCTCATGAATTAAGAACTCCTCTAGCTATATTAAATTCCAATATTGAAATTGTATTAGAAAATGAAGAGGAAACTGTAAAAAGCCAGATTAAGTGGCTTAATAATATTCAAAGAGAAATTTCAAAAATGACTAATTTAGTTGAGGATCTTCTGTTTTTAGCTAGAGCTGGTATTGAACAAATGCCAATTTACCCCTTTGATATAAGTAAAATATTATCTCAAGTTTATGAATCTTTTAAGCCTCTTGCTGAAAAAAAAGATTTAAACTTAATCTTTAATTATTCCCCCAATATTGTGGTTAATGGAAACATGGGGAGGATACAGCAACTTATTAACATTCTAATGGATAATGCAATTAAACATACTTCACCTGGTGGTAACATTCATGTAGATTTGCAGATTGCAGAAAATACATTTCAATTAATTGTAAAAGATAATGGTGAGGGAATCCCTAAAGATTCTCTGTATAAAATTTTTGAAAGGTTTTATAGAGTTAATAAATCTAGTTCTAGAAATCAAGGAGGATATGGTATAGGTTTATCTATAGCTAAATGTATAGTTGAAGAACATCAAGGTAAAATTAATGTTTTTAGTACTGTTGGAAAGGGTACAGAATTTCATATAACAATACCCAATAAAGTTAGTTGAAAAATCCTGTAACCTTCTATCTATGTAGGCTACAGGATATATATCTATAACTTCTTAAGTATATTATTAACTATCTCTTATTTTAATAATTGTAATATGGATAATATGGGTATGGTGGATAGTATGGATATGGTGGATATGCTAATAATGACAATGCGGCTAAAGCTCCAAGTGGAAATCTTCTACGTCTAAATCTTCTAAATCTTCTCCTTGGACGACCATAATTATATTGACGTTGCATATTAGGTTCATTCCCTATATTTTCTTCCATTACATCCTCACCAACTAGCATATCAACGTGGTCATTTCCTACTCTTTCAATTATTCCATCAAATGTATTTCCATCTTTCATTGTTATGGTAATATGAAAACTAATGCATTTTTCACATTGTTCATGCATATTACCTAAGTTATTGTTGTAATTATTTTGTTGTTGTTCCATATTATAGCCAACTCCTTTCGATTACCATGATATTCAAGCTAGTGTTGGATTGTGAATTGAAAATTATCAAATGATAACCTATTCAAAAAACTACTTGGCATCTATAAAACTAAATGATACTATGGATATATAAAATATTCACATCTATACAACAAAAGATAAAATTTATAAAAAACATAGTGTATTAGGACAACTTTTGTTCTAATGTACTATTTGATTAAATTGGAGTGAAGTTAAATGGAGAAAAAAATTACTAAAAAAAACATTATATTTATACTAATTGCACTTGTTGGAATTATAAGTTACTTTTACTACAACTTTTCATCAAGAACTGAGCCCACTAATTCTATTGATGTAAATGTAGTATATACTTCAAAGGATCCTAAGGAAGCATTAAAAGATACCTCTTTTAGTGGAACATTTACAGATGAAGAAAAATCCAAAATAGTTGAAATGACTGATACTCTTGCAAAATTAACTATAAACAATGATTATAAAACAGATAATATAGATACATTAAAGACTTTTGTAAATTATATGGATGATAACTTAAAAATCAATTTCTCTGATGATATACTTCAAAAACAAATTGATAATTTAGTTAGTAATGAACATGTATCTAAATTACAAGATATTAATTACACAAAGATTACAAGAGATGAAGATAAGAGTTTAATTGCAGTGAATTTTATTGCAACTGTTAGAGTTGTTAATGATAAAAATTCTAAAGAAAGTGGAAAAACCTTTAGCAAAGTAGAATGCGGCTTTGCTTTTGATAAAGAATGGAAAGTTTCACAATTTTCAATAGGCCAATATAAATAGAATAGAATATATTGTAGGGGCTGTCGCACTAAATAATTAGTGCACAGCTCATTTTTGTGAAAAAAATAAACCCCAGATTCTACAAATCTGAGA
>NZ_JANDMF010000017.1:0-96038 GCF_031626875.1 Clostridium sp. SHJSY1 | reverse complement strand
AAGATATTAAATTCAGATGATTTATCTAAAAAGAAGAAGGAGATAGATCAATTAAAAAATAATCAAAGAGAAGTTGTCAATAAATATAGCAAGACAACAAGAGAAAAAACAAAGAAGATAGAGACAAGCAGAGCAATATAAAAATATGTATTTAGATAATATTGATAAGTACATATTTTATTATTATGTAATAAAAAAAATCAAAAAAGATGAAATAGGGGAGAAAAACGTATGAAGAATAAAAAAGTGATTATTGGTATAGTAGCAGCAATTTTTTTAGTAGGACTTTTAATAGGATTTAGTAGTGGTGGTTCAGGAAATAGTGCAAAAGACTATGAAGGCATTTGGGTAAATATTAAAGATAAAAGTAGTAGTTCAGATAAGTTAACTGTAGTAAGGGGAGCAGACGATACATATTTGATTAACACAATACAAGGGAGAGTTAATGTTAGTGGGAAATTTAAAGATGGCATAATTATTGGAAATGCAAATGTGAATGGAGGAACATATGATTTTCTTTATAATATAAAGGATGATGTTCTTATCGAAAAAACTGCAAAAGGGGCAGTACAGTATAGAAAGGCTAAATAATTATGAAAAATATGAAAGCAATAGCAAGCATAATAAGCTTAATAGTAATTGGAATAATTTTATTTTTTGGATATACTACGCTAAAAAAGCATTATACTCCTGAAAATGCTGTAAAAGAATACTGTAATTATTTAGCTAACAAGGAATATCCAAAAGCCTATAAAATTCTCTTTAATACAGATAATGACTTTTTAAGTGAAGAAATATTTGAAGGTTCACTTAAAAATGTAGATTTTAATGGTTACTTTATAAAGCAAACTAATGAAAATACTTATGAAATACAAGTTAATGGACAAACTTATAAAGCTGAAATTAGAGAAAGGGGAAAGAAGTTTTTCTTATTTCCAGATTATAAGATTAATGCAGATAACTTGGTAGTTAAAAATTGGGACTTTAATCTTCCAAAGGGTTCAGAAGTTTATATAAATAATAAAAAGGTCAATATGATAATTGGTTATGGGGATAATGTTAAATCTTTAGGAAATGTTTATTATCCAGAAGTTAATAGATACAGTATAAATTATATTTTCAAGGGGAATTATGATGTCACATTTAAATTAGATGGGGCTGAAGATATAGTAAATAGCAATGTAGAAGCAGGAAGTCAGATAAATCAGAATTTAAATATGAAGAGTGAAGTTAAAGAACAATTAAAAACACATACTATAGACTTTTTAAAATCTGTTTATACTGAAGGTGATTACAAACAATATTTAACTAGTGATAATGATATATTTAATATGAATGAATACACTTCTAATTATATGAGTTTAAATAGCTCTCTACATAATTTTATAGGAGATAAAATAGAGTTGATAGAAAGAGAAACTGCTTTAGATGATATCAATCATGCCAGAATATGTATAACATATAAGTTGAAAGAAAAGCCACCATATTTAACAACTAATAAAATTGTTACTAAAAAATGTACATTCTATTTTAGAAAAGATAATGATAAATGGGATATTTGTGGTGGTAATGAAAATTGGGAAAAGTAATTTAAATAGAAATGGAGAGAGAAAATAAATGAAAAACAAAAGAGAAATTTTAATTGGTATAGCAGTAGGGATTTTGCTAGGAGGATTTTTAATAGGAAAAGTTACTAATAGTGTTATAAATAATGCTGGAAATGATTATGTAGGAGTTTGGGAAAGAGTTGATGATAAGAGCAGTGATCCAGAAAAATTAATTATAGTGCAAGAAGCTAAAAAGGTATATACAGTTGAAAGAACAGATAATGATTATATTGTTGTTGGGGAATATAAAAACAAAGTAATTACTGGAAGATTAGTTAATGGAAGCACTTCAGCAGATGTGATATATACATTAAAAGATGATGTAATTACTGAAAGTACACCAAAGTCAGATGTTACAATACAATATAAAAAAGTTAAATAATTCACCTATAAAAAGTAATAATGGAGAAATATTATGTTGAGTAAATATGAAAAAGGACAAGATAAAAAATCTATAAATAAAATAAGTATAGTAATAATGATTATATTAATAGGCACTATAGCATTACTAGGTGGATATAAAGCTCTTCAAGCTCATTTTACTCCTGAAAATGCATTAAAAAAGTATTGCAATTATTTAGCTGATAAGAAGTATAAAAATGCTTATAAAATGCTTTATAACACAGATGAGGACTTTTTAAGTGAAGAAACATTTGAAGGAACATATAGTGATGTAGATTTTAGTAGTTATAGTATAAAAGATCATGAAAATAATGGGTTTAACTATGAAATACAAGTAAATGGTGATACATATAATGCAGAAGTATCAGAAAACGGGAAGAAATTTTTTATGTTCCCTAATTACAAAATTGATGCAAAGAGTATAGCAGCTAAAGAATGGAAATTTTTTGCACCGACAGGAACAGAGATTTTTATAAATGATAAGAAAATTAATGATGATATGATAAAAAGTGAAGATACAATAAAAGATAATCAAGGACCTTATAAGACACAAGTTAGTACATACAGTATAGATAATATTTTCAAAGGAAAATATGACATATCATTTAAATTAAATGGAGCAGATGAAATAGTAAAAAATGATGTGCAAGCAGGGGATAAGGTTCTTATACAGACTAAAATAAGTAAAGAATTTACAGAACAATTAATAAATCAAACAAAAGATCTTTTTAAAGCTTATTATAATGAAGGAAAAAATTATGAAAAGTTTTTTAGTAGCACTGCTAATGTAGCAACTAGCATAAATTCACTTGCTTCTAATACAGACAAAAGATATAAGTTTATAGGAGATAAGATAGCTGTTGAAAAGGAAACAGAAATAGGAGATAGTAGTCATGCTAAGTTACGTATTATGTATACAATAGAGGGTACAGAGGCTGACCAAATGAATACATTATATTTTATTAAAGAGAATGACAAATGGCTTATAAGTTCTATTGATAAATATTAGAATATTGTAATCAGCAAAGGGTATATTTTGAGTAGAGATATTCAAAATATACCCTTTATTTGTTTTGTGTTAAATTCCTAAAAATACAATTATATTTTGATGTTCAATTATGAATTAGTTATAACATAAGCATATATATAAATGACTTAAGTCATTTTATCTAATGACCTAAGCTAATGTTGAAACTTATGAAAAAGAGTTATTATTAATGTATAAAGTAAGAGGAGATGAAACTATGAACATGATAGAAGTTAAAAATATTACAAAGAGATTTAATGATAAATTAGTTTTAGACAATGTTTCATTTAGCATAGAAAAGGGAGAGATATTTGGACTACTTGGACCTAATGGGGCAGGAAAATCTACATTAATGAATACAATAGTTGGTCTTGTAAAAATGGATAAAGGAGAAATATTAGTAGGACAACATGATATAAATAAAGAACCATTAAAAGCAAGAAGGATGATAGGTTTAGTTCCACAAGATATTGCATTATTTGAAGGTCTTAATGCTAGGGATAATTTAGAGTATTGGGGTGGTCTTTATGGTCTTAAAGGAAAACTATTGAAAGAAAGAATAGAAGAAGCATTAAAGATGGTAGGGCTAGAAGATCAAGTAAAGAAAACTGTTAAAAAGTATTCTGGAGGAATGAAAAGAAGATTAAATATTGCAGCTGCAGTGCTTCATCATCCAGAAATAATTATAATGGATGAACCAACAGTAGGAATTGATCCACAATCAAGAAATTATATTTTTGAAATGATTCAAAAAATCAATAAGGAAAGAAAGACTACAATAATATATACATCTCACTATATGGAGGAAGTAGAACTACTTTGTAATAATATATTTATTATGGATTTAGGAAAAGAAGTGGCTTATGGAACAAAGGAAGAACTAAAAAGAATGGTTCAAAGTGATAAAATAATTAATATAAAAGCTTCAGGGAACCTAGATATTCTAGAGCTTGAGCTTAGAAAGTTAAATAACATTAGAAAAGTTCATATAGATGAAGAAGTAGTAAATATAGTTTGTAATGACAAAATGAATTTAAATCAATTATTAATTGAAATATCTAAACATGATGTGAAAATTAGAAATATTTCAGTAGAAGAAATTTCATTAGAGGAAGTTTTCTTAACATTAACAGGGAAAAGTCTTAGAGATAAGGAGGTATAAGAATGGATGGAGTTATATCTCAAATCAGGAAATCTATCAAATCATTTTTTAGAGAAGATAAGATTACCTTTATTGCATTTATAGCATTGCCTTTAATAATGACATTAATATATGGAACAATGAATTCTAAAACATTTAATGGAAAGAGTAATATAGAATCAATAAAGGTTAATTTTATATATGATGAAGATGGTAGTACAGGAAAAATATTATCTTCAGTACTTCAGGAAGAACAGGTTAAAAACTTTATAGAGTCTACTTCAGATGGAGCAGGGTGTGAAGTGACTATAGAAGATAACTTTAATGATATAAAGATTAAAAATATAAAGTGTAGTGCTATGGAGATGAATGTATTAACAAATTTTATAAAAAATTTTACCAGCAGTGTGAATCAATATGAAGTTGTAAGAAAAGTAGCTGTTACTCAGATAAATCCTGAAGAGAGAGAAAAATTAGTTAATAATATTTTAGAAAAGATACAAGAAATTCAAGAAAAACCATCTGTAGAGGAAAAGATATTAGATGGCTATAAAACTTTAAGTTCTTATGAGTACTATGGAATTTCAATTTTTACTTTTACTTCCATGACATTATTATTGACACTTATCAATAAATTCTTTAATGATAAGAAACAAGGAATAGTTAATAGAAGTTTTGCTGCACCCATGAGTAAATTAAATTATTTAATAGGCTATATAATTTCATCAAGTCTTTTGGCCTTTTTTATTAATTTAGTCTATGTGATTATTTGTAGAGTATCATCATTATCCTTTAAAGGAAACTTTTTTGGAATTATTATAATCCTTTTTATTCAAAGTTTGCTTCAAGGGGCTATGGCAGGGACAATGGTGGCATTTATTAGAAATAAAAATATTGTGAATTTAATTATGGCTATTTTTATGATATTACCAGCAACTGTAGGTGGAGTTTTTTATAATTTTGAAAACTCTGATATAAAAGTGTTAAAGGTACTATCAAATTTTTCACCAAACTCATTATTGTTAAATGCTTATAAGACTATATCAATTTCTAATAATATAAGTGATGCTTCAGGGTATATTTTATGTATGGGAGCTATTTTGATAGGCCTTATAGTAGTTAGTGCAATAAAAGTAAGTGCTAGATGGGAGGATTAAGATGAATTTTTTTATTATACTAAAAAGCAATTTAAAGAGAATTTTAAAGATAAAAACTTTTGTAATTATATCATTTGTACTACCACTTGCTATTTCACTAATATTAGGGACTATATATGATAATACAGATGATGTTTCAGGTGAAATAGTAGTAATAAATAGTGATAGTGGAACATTAGCAACAGATGTTATAGAAGAATTGCAAAAAACAAATGAGATAAAAGTATATACAAAGGAAGATGGATTAGAAAAAGTAAAGAAGAAGTCAATGCCTGTATGCTATGAAATACCAGAAAATTTTTCAGAGCTTATTAAAAAAGGAGAGAAACCAGAAGTTATAGCACATAAATATGAATCTATTATGGCAAGTGGAGATTTTGAATTTAATTTAAATAGTGTTATTAATAATATTATATTGAAAAATACTTTGCAAATAAATGGAGTGGATTCAGGAGTAGTGGATGAAAATATAACAAAAGCAAATATAGAAGTAATAGGAAATGAAAAGGCAAGTATGAGTGATACAATAATTTTAAATGTTATAGTTAGTTTCATTTTCTTTGGGGCTATAACTATAGCTGAGGAATTATTTGCATTAAAAAAGCAAAATATTTTGGAAAGAAGCTTCTCTACAGCAAACAAGCCTTGGAAGATATTATTGGGGATTCTTGGAGCTATGTTTATATTTTTAGTTGTGGTTTACTCTAGCACATTTTTAATAGAATCAAAGGTAAGAATGTCAGTTATGCTAGATAAATGGCCAATAGTTGTATTAAATATGATATTTTTGGTATTAGTATCATTAAGTTTAGGAATACTCGCAGCAAGAATATGTAAAAATGAAAATACTATAAGTATAGTGGTACAGATGATTTCATGGATAACTTGTTTTATAGGAGGAAGTTTTGCACCTTTAGAGTTTTTACCTGAAACAGTACAGCATTTTTCAAGATTTACTCCTCAATATTGGGCACTTGAATCAATTAATACAGGAAATTATTCCTTAGCATTTATAGTTGGATTGTTTGCAGTGGTGCTATTTACAGCAGGAACATTTAAGACTAGAAAATTTATATGAGTATGTGATAATTAAAAATCCTCCTCAGATTATATTGAGGAGGATTTTTATATAGCAACTAATTTAATTATTAGTTATCTTTTGAATGACGTTCACCAACTTGAAAATCATCAAAATGCTCAAACATATATTTTACAGAAAGTGGATTGTCACCAGTAAGTTTTTCAAAATCATTAGTAAATGAATCCATCTTTCCTAAACGTATAGCTTGAGCAAAAGTAACCATTCCTTCAGAAGAAAATGGAGCTTCGGAATCCTTTTTAAAGTTACCATCTGTTGTTCT
Organism: Clostridium sp. SHJSY1; assembly: GCF_031626875.1. Taxonomy (NCBI): domain Bacteria; kingdom Bacillati; phylum Bacillota; class Clostridia; order Eubacteriales; family Clostridiaceae; genus Clostridium; species Clostridium sp. SHJSY1. The sequence goes on along the minus strand of NZ_JANDMF010000017.1, from coordinate 89,343 downwards.
AGGAACTCCCATAGTATCAAATATAGCATAATTTTCTTCATCAGTAATTTCTTTATAAATAACGTTATTACCAGTTATTACATTACCAATAGCTATAAAATCTATAATAGTCATAAGTTCTGATCCATTTATATTTAAAATAGCTTTATGATAATCATTTGCGGCTAAGGAATAGGCTACAGCTTTAGCACAATCTTTACGTGAAATATAAGCCATTTTTCCATCACCTTGACTGTTTTTTAATATTCCATCAGTTTTTGCATATGTAAAGTAATTTGTAATCATGGCTTCTGCATATTGAGAGTTACGAAGGAATATATAATCAAGTCCAAGATTTTTTATATAATTTTCAGTGTAGGCATGGTCTATTTTTTCAATACTTGGATTTGTTTCATCAGTTGCATTAACTAATGATGTATATATAATTTGTTTTACTCCAGCAGCTTTAGCTGCATCCACAACATTTTTATGAGCATTTTGACGTTTTGCACCAACGAAAGGCATAGAAATCAAAGCAATTTTTTCTGCATTAGCAAAAGCTTCAGAAAGTCCATCAATTGAATTGAAGTTAGTAACATGTGTTTCAATACCTTGATTTGCATATTCTCTTAAGGATTCTTCATTATATCCACAAAAGATTATTTCATTTTTATCAACTAATTCTAATAAGCATTCAGCAGCTTGTTTTCCTAGGTTTCCATCTACACCAGTTAATAATAATTTACCCATAATATACAACACTCCTCTTGTTAGGTAGTTTATAATTTTATATTATGTTAAACTTTAAACAAAATCCAATAACAAAAAATGATGAGCTATTGGAAAAACGAATTTTGTATGTAATTAAGAAATATTTGTAAAGCTTGATTTTTATTTTCTTTCAAATAGCCTAGCTGTATTTTGAATGTGTGATGAGATTTTTCAATTGGAATTAATCGTACACTATCTTTTAAGTAGGAAACATCATAGTTGTCAGGAAAAAAGCCTATTAAATTTTCAGTAATTATATAAAATAATTCTGTTTCTACATCATCAACTGTTTGAATAATTTTAGGCGTGAACCCATCTTCTAAAGCATTTTTAATCATCAAATAATAAGAACTTCCAAGTACAGTTGGATTAAGCATTACAAGTGGATATTTATAAAGTTCATTTTTTGATATGAATTTATTGTGGAAAAGAGGATGTTTATTATTAACAACTGCACAATATTGTCCTTCATATAAGGTATATGTATGAATATTATTTTTTTCGGTTAATTCAGAATCAAATGCTATTGCAACATCATATATTCCTTTTTGAAGAAATTCTGAAACATCTTTCAATAATACTCTATTTAATTCAAGTTTTATATTTTTATAGTTTTCTTTGAATGAAGGAATTATTTTTAATAAGCTATTAATATCTGTCACTGTAACATACTCTATACTTAAAATTTGAGTAGAATTATTTTGAAAATTAATCATTTTTGATTTCATATGATTATATTGTTTCCAAAGTACAATTGCTTCTTCATAAAAAAGCCAGCCAGCTTTTGTAGGTTCAATTGGAATTTGTTTTCTATCGATTAATTCAATTTCAAATTCCCTTTCAAGTGATGCAATTTGTTGGCTAATTGTGGTTTGAGAAACATAATTTTTACGTGCTGTTTCTGTAAAGTTTCGACATTCAACTAAATCAATATAATATTTAATTTTTTCAATATTCATTTTTTACCTCTATTTATAAATTTATATTAGGAATAATATAAAATTTGATATTAATTTTTTTACAAATAAAAATGTTACATTAAAGTATATATTTTTTCAAAAAAACTTTCAAGTGAAGTAAAATAGTTGTTTTATATATATTGTAAAGTTAAACAAATATAAGTATGAATTAAAGCACATAATAAATATTATATTTTAGTAAGTGGAGGAGAAAATGAGAAGGATTAAGAAAATATTAGCTTTTATCATAGTTTTTAGTATAGTAATTATTGAATTAACAGCTTCAATTTCAAAAGCAATGATCATTCCAGAAGGAAGGCCAATTAAAGTAGTGGGTATAGTTTATACATTTGATGATATATTTATTTCTTTAATTAAAAAAAGTTTAGAGGATATTCAAAAAGAAAATGAAGGTAAATTTGAATTAACATTTTTTGATTCAAAATCAAACCCTACTATACAATCTGAAAACATTGATAAGTCAATTGAAGAAGATTTTGATCTTATATTATTAAATATGGTAGAAAATAAAAAAGAAGTAATAGAGGATGTATTTACAAAATTCAGAAAGAAGAATGTTCCAATAATTCTCATTGGCCCTAATATTCCAATTACAAATGCATTTAATACATATTCAAAAGCATTTTTTATTGGTTCAGATCCAATAGAATCAGGAATTATACAAGGTAAACTTATTGCAGATACATGGAATGTAAATAAAGAAGTCATGGATAAAAATAAAGATGATACAATGCAATATATTTTAATAAAGGGAAAAAGTAGTAGCAAGTATACAACTATAAGAAGTAAGTATTCTATTGATACAATTAATGATTTAGGAATAAAAACACAAGAACTTATATCAATAGGAGCTGATTGGAATAGAGAACTAGCAAGAAATTCAATATTATCTCTTTTTCTTAAGTATGGAAATAAAATAGAAGCAATAATTTCGAATAATGATACTATGGCAATTGGCGCTATTGAAGCCCTTCAACAATATGGTTATAATAAAGGAAATAATTTGAAAACTATTCCTATATTTGGGTTTGATGGAATAGAAGAAGGAAAAGAGTTTGTTAAAAAAGGATATATGATAGGCACTGTTTTTCAAGATCCTGCTATTATAGCTAAAGCAATTTATATTGTTGGAAATAATTTGCTATCAGATAAAATACCCACCTATGGAACGAATTATAAGATTAATGGCAAAGAAATAATTGTTCCTTTAGCATATCAACCTTATACAACAGCTACTAATTAATAGATAAGTGTATAAAAATGGCATTGAGTAAATTCAATGCTATTTTTTAATTCATATAAATATGAATTAAGGCAAATAATAAATAATGAATTGGACTAACAATGGAGGTATATAATGAAAAATTTTAAGAGCATACTAGCTTTTATTATAATTTTTAATATATTAACAATTCAATCAATATGTTTTGCTCCCAAAGCCATAGAGAATAGTCTTAATATAAGAGCTGTAAGACCACTTAATGTAGGAGTGTTATTATATTCTTTTGATGATATATTTCTTTCTTTAATTAAAAAAAATTTAGAGGATATTCAAAGAGAAAATGAAAGTCAAATCAACTTTACCTTTTTTGATGCAAAATCAAACTCAGCAATACAATTAGAGAATGTAGATAGAGTTATTCAAGGAAATTATGATTTTTTAGTATTAAGTATGTTTACTGTGAAAAAAGACGTGATAGATGATAGTCTAATAAGACTCAAACAGAAAAATATACCAGTGATTTTTTTGGCTTCCAACATTCCACAGACAAATTCCTTTATTACAAATAATAAGGCATTTATACTTAATACGGATCCAATAGAGCAAGGTACCATGCAAGGAAAATTGATTGTAGATGAATGGAATCTTAATAAAAAAAGTATGGATAAAAATAAAGATGATATATTGCAATACATTTTAATAAAAGGAAGAACTGATAGTATATATACAACTACAAGAAGCAAGTATTCAATTGATGCAATTAATAACTCAGGGATTAAAACTCAAGAACTTGTATCAGTAGTATCAGATTGGAGTAGGGAGTTAGCTAAGAATACAATTTCTTCGCTATTTTTAAAATATGGAAATAAAATTGAAGCTATAATTGCAAATAATGATGCTATGGCAATTGGTGCAATTGAGGCACTTCAGCAATATGGATATAATAAAGGGGATAAATCTAAGACTATTCCTGTTTTTGGAATCGATGCAATTCCAGAAGCAAAGGATTTAATAAAAAAGGGATATATGGCAGGGTCAATTTTTCAGGACCCTCAGCCTATAGCAAAAGCTATTTATGATGTGGGAAGAAATTTGGTTGCAGATGAAATTCCTATTGAAGGAACAAATCTTAAATTGAATGATAAAGAAATTATAGTTCCTTTAGTATTTAAACCATATACAATTAGTTCTAATTAAAAGTAAGGATTAAAATTAAATCTGAATATAATTACATTTTTTGGATAAGATAATACAAGTATTGGTGAAGTTACGAATGTATAATGAAATCGTAAACAGAAAATTTTTCTAGATGAAATTATACAACATTTAAAAAGGGGAGATTAATATGGATGTAAGTTCACCAAAGACTGTAGAAAAAAAAGCAAAGAAATTATCTGAACCAGTAATTCCAGCACACAATAAAATTATATTCATTATGTTAGTGTCATGTTTTGTTGTTTGGGGAATGTTAAATAACATGAATGATACATTAGTTCCAGCATTCGGGAAGATATTTATGATGAATGCTGTTAATTCTTCAATAATTCAAGTGGCATTTTATAGTGCATATGCCTTATTAGCAATACCAGCAGCATTAATAATCAAGAAATGGTCCTATAGGACAGGAGTATTAATAGGTTTAGGATTATTTATAATAGGTGCTCTAGGATATATACCAGCATCTATAGTTCAGAATTATAATATTTTTGTAGTGTCAATATTTATATTGGCAAGTGGGTTGTCTATGCTTGAAACCACTTGTAATCCATTTGTTTTATCATTAGGTAGTGAAGAAACTAGTGTAAGGAGATTGAACTATGCCCAAGCCTTTAATCCAGTAGGATCTTTTATGGGACTAATAGTAGCTAAGTTTGTTATACTAGGAAATTTAAATTCAGCAACTTATGAGGATAGAATAAAAATGTCAGTAGATAAATTAGCGGAAATTAGACATACTGAGTTAATCTGGTTATGTATGCCATACATGGTTTTAATAATAATAGCAGCATTTATATGGAGTGCTTTCTTTAAAAATAAAAGCGCTATTAAGGATGTAGGGGGAGCTGTTAACTTTAAGAAATCAGTTAAGTCCCTACTTTCTACTAAAAGATATGTATATGGGGTAATAGCTCAATTCTTCTATGTTGGCATGCAGGTTGCTGTATGGACATGGATGACAAAATATACAATGATTCTTTTAGGAGTGAATGAAGCAAAAGCAGTTGAACCATTTATAATAGCAACAGTATTATTTATTGCAATGAGATGGATCTGTACAGGATTGATGAAAAAATTTATGCCAGCAAGAATGATGGCAGTTATGGCAATAGCAGGGATTATATTTACTTTAGGGGCAATATACTTGCCAGCAGGTCTATCAATAATATGTCTTATAGCAATATCAGGCTGTATGTCATTGATGTTTCCCACAATCTATGGTATAGCACTTGGAGGATTAGGTGAAGAATCAAAACTAGGAGCAGCAGGACTTATAATGGCAATACTAGGGGGCGCTGTATTTCCTACATTCATGGGAAAGTTAATTGATTTAGGTACATTATCAGCATTAACTCCAATGTATAGTGGCGTTGAAGCAGCAGTAAGATCTTGTTATTTTGCTCCAATAGTATGTTTAGTAATAATACTAGCTTATTCTATAATGAACTCAAAAAGTAGAACTTAATTTAAAGTAATAAAAACACCAATTCTAGGTAAGAACAATAATTAACTTAGACTTGGTGTTTTATTTTTTTATTTACAAATCTACAATTATAGGTGATAATTTTTTAACTTGAGATTTTTCTATCTTTGAATATTTACTAGGTGTGAGCCCTTTATATTTCTTAAAGGATTTAATAAAGTAGCTTAAGTCATTAAATCCACAGTTATATGCAATATCTGTTATAGAAAAATCTGTAGTTATAAGTTCATAGCTGGCACATTCTATTCTGTAATAATTTAGATAATCTATAGGAGTTCTATGGGTCATTTCATAAAAGAACTTACAAAAATATTTTGAAGACATTCCAACTGCTTTTGATAAATCTTCTAATGTTAGTTTAGAGGAATATGAATCTTCTATTATAGTTAGAATTTTTTTTAGTTGTACAATTTTCTTGCTATCTTTTTGAGTATTTAGAGAATGTTGAGAGTACATTTTGTTGCTATATATAATACTAAAGATTTGATATAAAAGGCCTAAAATCATTAATTCATAGCCAGCTTTTTTAGAGTGTAGAACTTCAAATAAATAAAATATAATTTTATTAAGTTCCAAATCGGATTTAGGAAAGTAGTCATGGATAATTATAGTGTGGTCTATTATATTTTGAATATATTTGGCTCCAGAAAAAATCTCTTTCAATAACATATTCATGTTAAAAACAACACATTCATATATGCAGTCTTTAGGTACTGCAGAGTGTAATATACCATCTCTTATAAAAATTATATCTCCCTCACTTGCTGAAATTTCCTTTTGATTTAAATAAACAGTAAGAGAACCTTTTAGAACTCTTATTATTTCATATTCTACATGCCAGTGATAGGACATCATATATCTAGGATGCATTTTATCTACATAATAAAATTCTAGTGGAAAATCAAAAGTACCTCTTTGTTTGATTTCATTGTATTCAGAATATCTCATAAATCCCTCCCAAATAAAGGTGAATATTATTATATTTTTTGCCATTATAGCACAAGTATTGATTATATTTCAAAGGTATAATGAAATCGTAAACAAGGAAAAAACTGAGAAATGTTTTGATTGAAAGCTTTAATATTAAATAATTAAAAAATGAGGAGGATATTTATATGACTAAAAATAGATTAATAGGAGAATATCCTGTAATCGGTATAAGACCAACTATTGATGGAAGAAGAGGAATGTTAGATGTAAGAGGGTCTCTTGAAGAACAAACCATGGGAATGGCAAATGCAGCAGCTAATCTATTTAAATCAAATCTTAAGTATTCTAATGGTGAACCAGTAAAGGTTGTTATAGCTGATACAACAATAGGAAGAGTAGCAGAATCAGCAGCTTGTGCATCAAAATTTAAAAGAGAAGGAGTAGATATTACTCTTACTGTTACTCCATGTTGGTGCTATGGAGCAGAAACCATGGATATGGATCCAATGACAATAAAAGGTGTTTGGGGATTCAATGGAACCGAAAGACCAGGTGCTGTATATTTAGCATCAGTACTTGCAACACATGCACAAAAAGGTTTGCCTGCTTTTGGAATATATGGTCATGATGTTCAAGATGCAGATGATACAGAAATTCCTGAAGATGTTAAAGAAAAGTTATTAAGATTTGCAAGGTCAGCAGTTGCAGCAACCACAATGAGAGGAAAATCATATCTTCAAATTGGATCTATTTGCATGGGAATTGGTGGTTCTATAATAAGTCCAGAGTTTTTTGAAGAATATCTTGGTATGAGAATTGAATCTGTTGATGAAGTAGAAATTATAAGAAGAATGACAGAAGGCATATATGATGAGGCAGAAGTTAAAAAAGCATTTGAATGGACAAAAAAATATTGCAAGGAAGGCTTTGATAAAAATCCAGAGAAGGCTCAAAAGACAAGAGAAGAAAAAGATAAAGACTGGGAATTTACTGTTAAGATGGCATGCATTATAAAAGATTTAATGAATGGAAATGAAAATCTTCCTAAAGGATGTGAAGAGGAAAAAGTAGGACATAATGCTATTGCAGCAGGATTCCAAGGGCAAAGGCAATGGACAGATTTTTATCCAAACTGTGATTTTGCAGAGGCTATATTAAATACTTCCTTTGACTGGAATGGTGCTAGAGAACCTTATATATTAGCTACCGAAAATGATACATTAAATGGTGCAACTATGCTATTTAACAAGCTATTAACCAATAGAGCTCAAATATTTGCAGATGTTCGTACCTATTGGAGTGCTGAGGCAGTTAAGAAAGCAACAGGATATGAAGTTGAAGGAGCTTCAAAGGAAGCAGGAGGCTTCATACATCTAATAAATTCAGGTGCAGCATGTCTAGATGCTAGTGGTGGAGCAAAAGATTCAAAAGGGAATGCAGTTATGAAACCTTTCTTTGAAATTACTGAAGAGGATCAAACTAGAATTCTTGCAGCTACAACCTGGAATCCAGCAGACCAAGGCTATTTTAGAGGCGGTGGATTTTCATCAAGATTTTTGACAAAAGATGTTATGCCTTGTACTATGGCTAGACTTAATATAGTTAAGGGATTAGGTCCTGTACTTCAACTAGTAGAGGGGTATACTGTAGCGCTTCCTGATGATGTTAATGAAACTTTATGGAAGAGGACAGATTATACATGGCCTTGTACTTGGTTCGCTCCAAGAGTAACAAAGGAAGGTTCATGTAAGTCAGCTTATGATGTTATGAATAACTGGGGAGCTAATCATGGGGCTATAAGTTATGGACATATTGGAGCAGATTTAATAACTTTAGCTTCTATTTTAAGAATTCCAGTTTCTATGCATAATGTTCCAGAAGAAAAAATATTTAGACCAGCAGCTTGGAATGCCTTTGGACAAAACAAAGAAGGACAAGATTATAGAGCTTGTGCTACGTATGGACCACTATACAAATAAATCAAGGTGAAATATGAGTAGAGAAAAGAGAGTGTTAGCATTTGATTTTGGTGCATCAAGTGGAAGAGCAGTACTTGGTATATATGATAGAAGTTCAATTAAGCTAGAGGAAATTCATAGATTTTCAAATGATCCAGTTTTGGTTAATGGAACTATGTATTGGGACATACTTAGGCTGATTCATGAAATAAAGCAAGGAATTTTAAAAGCAAAACATCATGGAGGATTTGAAAGTATTGGCATAGATACCTGGGGAGTCGATTTTGGAATTATAGATGAGCATGGAGATTTAGTAGAAAATCCAGTTCATTATAGAGATGATAGAACAAATGGAATGTTAAAAAAGAGCTTTGAAAAGATTTCTAAAGATGAATTTTATAATATAACAGGAAATCAATTTATGGAGATTAACACAGTTTTTCAATTACTATCATTAGCTGAAAAAAGACCATATATTCTAGAAAAGGCAGATAAAATTTTACTCATGCCAGACTTATTAAATTATATGCTTACAGGCATGAAATCAACTGAATACTCTATTGCATCCACTACTCAGTTATTAGATGCAAGAAGAGGTACATGGTCTGATAGATTAATAGAAAAGCTTGATTTGCCTAAAAAATTATTTACAGAAATCATTCCTAGTGGCACAAAAATTGGACAAATTTCAGATGAACTTTGTAAAGAGTTAGAAATAGAAAAATGTGATGTTGTTGCAGTAGCAGGACATGATACTCAAAGTGCAATAGTATCAGTACCAAATCAAGAATCAGATTTTATATTTATAAGCTGTGGTACATGGTCATTATTTGGAACAGAATTAGAAAAACCATTAATTAATAAAAAATCAAGTGAATATAATATAACAAATGAAGGAGGATATGGAGGAAAAGTTTCCTTTTTAAAAAACATAATTGGATTATGGTTAATTCAAGAAAGTAGAAGACAGTGGATTAAAGAAGGTCAAGAATATGACTTTGGGGATTTAGAAAAAATGGCAGCTTCAGCACAGCATTTTAAATGTTTCATTGACCCTGATGATCTGAGGTTTGTGCCAGCTGGTAATATTCCAGAACATATTCGTGAATATTGCAAAGAAACAGGTCAAGAGATTCCAAAGACAAAGGGAGAAATAGTTAGGTGTATAGATGAAAGTCTTGCCTTTAAGTATAGATATGAACTTGAAAAAATAGAAGAATGTACAGGGAAAAAATATAAAAATATTTATATGGTAGGTGGTGGCATTCAAAGTGAATTACTTTGTCAAATGACTGCAAATGCATGCAACTCAAAAGTTACAGCAGGCCCTGTAGAAGCAACAGTTTTAGGAAATGTTATCTTGCAGTTAGTTGCATCAGGTTCAATTAAAGGAGTAGATGAAGCTAAGAGCATTGTAGCAAAATCACAGGATATTAAAGAATATAACCCGGAAAATACAGCTTTTTGGAATGAATCATATGAAAAATTTAAGGAGGTATTAATAAAGTGTTAAAAGGAATACCACAAATTTTATCACCAGAATTATTAAAAGTATTATGTGAAATGGGACATAGTGATAGATTAGTAATTTCAGATGGAAACTTTCCAGCTGAAACTATGGGAAAAGATGCAATAGTAATTAGATGTGATGGACATGGAGTACCCGAAATTCTTGATGCTATTTTGAAGCTATTTCCTTTAGATAGTTATGTAGAAAAGCCAGTGAACCTAATGGAAGTTATGCCAGGAGACAAAGTGGAAACTCCTATTTGGAGAGAATATGAAAAAATAGTATCAAAATATGAGAATAAAGGAAAAAGTGTTATAGGAAATTTGGAACGTTTTACTTTTTATGAAGAGTCAAAGAAAGCTTATGCAATTATAGCAACAAGTGAAAAGGCACTCTATGCTAACATTATGCTTCAAAAAGGAGTAGTAGTTGAAGATTAAATATAAAAGAGTAGGAGATAATTGATATGAAATACATGGAAATAAGAGAACAGATTTGTGATGTTTGTCATAAGATGTGGCAATTAGGTTGGGTAGCAGCAAATGATGGGAATGTATCAGTAAAGCTTGAAGATGGAACAGTTCTAGCTACTCCAACAGGAATTAGTAAAAGTTTTATTACTCCAGAAAAATTAGTTCATATAGATGAAAATGGAGAAATAATAGATGCATTAGATGGATATAGACCATCATCAGAGATAAAGATGCATTTACGATGTTATAAGGAAAGAGAAGATGTGGGAGCAGTTGTACATGCACATCCACCTACAGCAACAGGTTATGCAGTAGCTCATATAGACTTAGATAGATATACTATGATAGAAACTGTTATAGCTATTGGCGCTGTACCTGTAACCCCTTATGGAACACCATCTACTTATGAAGTTCCAGAGGCTATAGCTCCATACCTTGAGGAACATGATGTATTACTTTTAGAGAATCATGGTGCATTAACAGTTGGTGCTGATTTATTAACAGCTTATTATAGGATGGAGACTTTAGAATTATATGCAAAGATTAGTTTAACAGCACATTTACTTGGGGGTGAAAAAGAAATCTCAAGGAATAATATAGATAGATTAATTGATATGAGAAAGTCCTATGGAGTTACAGGAAAACATCCAGGATTTAAACGTTATAGAAAAGAAAAATAAGACAAAGTAGAAAGGAAGTTTAATTTTTATGGCAAATAGAATGGTATTAAATGAAATGAGCTACATAGGAGCAGGAGCAATTAATAATATTGTTACAGAAGCTAAAATAAGAGGTTATAAAAAAGCATTAGTTGTAACAGATAAAGATTTAATCAAATTTAATGTAGCTAGCAAGATAACTGACTTATTAAAAGAAAATAATTTAGAATTTGAAATTTTTGATAAAGTAAAAGCCAATCCAACTATAAATGTAGTTTTGGCTGGTATAAAGAAATTCAAAGAAACTGAAGCAGATTATTTAATAGCTATTGGGGGAGGTTCATCAATTGATACTGCGAAAGCTGTTGGTATAATAATTAATAATCCTGAATTTTCAGATGTTAGAAGCCTTGAAGGAGCCGTTATAACTAAAAATAAATGTGTAGACATTATAGCTGTGCCAACAACAGCAGGAACTGCTGCTGAAGTTACAATAAATTATGTAATAACAGATGAGGAAAAGAAACGTAAGTTTGTTTGTGTTGACCCACATGATATTCCAGTAATTGCAGTTGTTGATTCAGAAATGATGTCATCAATGCCAAAAGGATTAACAGCAGCAACAGGAATGGATGCTTTAACTCATGCTATTGAAGGTTACATTACAAAAGGTGCATGGGAATTAACTGATGCATTACATTTAAAAGCTATAGAAATTATATCACGTTCACTTAGAAGTGCAGTAAATAATGATTCAAAAGGAAGAGAAGATATGGCTCTTGGGCAATATGTTGCAGGTATGGGATTTAGCAATGTAGGATTAGGTATAGTTCATGGAATGGCCCATCCACTTGGAGCATTTTATGACACACCACATGGAATAGCAAATGCAGTAATATTACCATATGTTATGAAATATAATGCATGTGCTACTGGAGAAAAGTATAAAGAAATTGCTAGAGCAATGGGAGTTAGTGGTGTAGACAATATGTCACAAGATGAATATAGAAAGGCAGCTGTTAATGCTGTTAAGAAACTTTCAGAAGATGTTGGAATTCCAAAGAAATTAAGAGAAATTGGAGTAAAGGAAGAAGATTTACAGGCTTTAGCTGAATCAGCAATATCGGATGCATGCACACCTGGTAATCCAAGAGATACAAGCGTTGCAGAAATTTTAGAATTATACAAATTAATTTATTAAAGGATTTAACCCAATAGATATCCAAAGATTTTCTACTGGGTTATATAAATTTATAGGAATATGTAGCATAGATAGTCAAATATAAGATATAATAAATATCATAAAAGACATAACATAGATTGTTGAGGGGGAATTAATTTGTATCCAATAAGATTTGAAAATTTATATTATGAAAAAATATGGGGAGGAAGAGATCTAGAGAGTTTTAGAGATAACCTTCCAAAAGGTAACATAGGTGAAAGTTGGGATATAGCTTGCCATCCAAATGGAACTGGAATTGTAGCAAATGGAGAATATAAAGGATTAAGTTTTGATAAGTTAATAGAGGAATATAGGTCTAATATGGTAGGAACTAAAGTAAGTTTAGAAAAGCTTCCTTTACTAGTAAAATTAATAAATTCAAGAGAAAAACTTTCAGTACAAGTACATCCAGGAGATGAATATGCAGCTAAATATGAAGGGGATTTTGGTAAGACAGAAGCATGGTATGTTATGGATGCTAAACCAGGTGCAAGCCTAATAGTAGGAACTAAAGACTGTACAAAGGAAGAGTTTGAAGTAGCTATAAAATCAGGTGAAGTAGAAAAATACTTAAATAAGATAGAAGTAAAAAAAGGGGATTGCTTCCTAATAAAGAGTGGACTTGTTCATGCTATATGTGAAGGTGTTATTATTGCAGAAATTCAACAAAATAGTGATGTAACTTATAGGGTTTATGATTATGGAAGACCAAGAGAAATTCATGTAGAGAAAGCATTACAAGTTATAAACTTTGACCTTCAATGTGAAAATCTTAATGGGCAAGAAAACTCATTTGATGGTTATAAGAAGGGGCTGTTATGTGAGAATGAGTATTTTGGAATAGAAAAATTAAATATTGAAACATCTATAGAAGATAATAGTGATAAAGAAAAATTTTATATTCTAACTTGTGTAGATGGGGAAGGAACAATAGAAGGTATTGGATACTCAGAAAAGATAAAAATGGGGGATAGTTATCTAATACCAGCATCACTTGGAAGTTATAAAATAAATGGACAAGTAGTAGTGCTTAAAAGCTATCCAGTAGTTTAGAAAAATGTACTTAATTCAAATGAAAAAACACAGGTTAATTTAAATATATTAAACCTGTGTTTTTTCTTTATAATTTCATGATAATATTATTTTGTAATGAAGTTAAAGCCTCAGGAGTATGAGTTCCTAAATAAACTGTATCATTTTCATTGATGAAAGTTCTAACTTTTTCTAATGTTTCTTTTGCCAAAACTTTATCTTCAAAGACCACAGATAATTGGTTTCGTTTCAAAGCTTCATCAGTATAAGTTACATCACCATGGAACATATAATTAACTCCATTATTTTCTGCAATAATGATAGAATTACCAGCAGTATGTCCATAGGCTGGTATCATAATAATACCTTCACTTATAATTTGAGATTTTTCAAAATTTTTATATGAGCCATCAGTGAAATTAACTTTATTTATATTTTCTCCTTCTATATTCATAGAATCAGCTTCAATCTGAGAAATATAAATTTGAGCTTGATTAAATAATCTTAATTCACCAGAATGGTCTGGATGTTTATGAGTTAAAATAATTTTATTAACATCTTCTATCTTGTATCCGATATTTTTTAATGCATCTGTAAATGTTGCAACTTTTTCTCCCATATATAAAGGTTGGTCTGGTTTATATTCAATATCAGGTGTTTCAACAGGAAGGCCTGTATCTACTAATATAACTTCTTTTCCTGTATCTATTAGATAGTTTTGTAAACTTGCAGGATATTCTTTATTAGTATTAATTTTTTCTTTTTCAAGAGAGCCTCCTAAAGCAAATGATTCTTTCATTTTTCCATTTTTATAAAATTCTAAAGCAAAAATTTTCATAATTTATTCCTCCAATATATTATTTTATTTATATCCATATAAATATTTATTTGATTGATAATAATTGTAGTACCTTTATGGTACTTCAGATTAATTTTTAAACTGGTTTGTTAGGTATGATAAAATTATATTGCACACAATTTAATTTGTCAACATCAAATTTTAATAATTACATAGTATTCCAAAAAAAATATTTTAAAAAAGGAGATAGGTGACTATTAAAGCCACCTATGATAATTATGTTATATAATTATTTCATTTTCCTATTTAGTATCTATTTCTTTAACACTGCCTGCCCCATCGTACAACCAACTTTTATATTTTCCTTTTATAATGACTTGGATTTTGTCAGAATTCTCTGCTGATATTTTATCTTTGTTTGAATTAATAAAATCTTCTTTATAAAATATTGCTGTCTTATATGCATCGTCAGCATTGGTTATTTCAGCATTTGCCTCTATTGTCATTTTATCTTCATGATTTTCTGAATATGTTTTTTTGTTTGTTTCCATATCATTATTATTTGTCTTAGTAAAAACTACAGTTAGGGAACCTACAATTAAAATTATTGTACCTAAAATTACTGCTAAGTGTTTCTTTTTCATGTTATCATCCTTTATCCTTTTGTAATATATTTTTTTAATGATTATCATAAAGGTCTTGTTAAATAATAGTATATCATCAAAAAACACTTTTTAGCTACTTCTAATATTTTGATATTAAGAAAATGAAATACATATAAATTGTTTACAATAAAAAGAGCAACTGAATTTCATTAAAGTGATAGAATAAAGATGATATGAGAAAAAATTCTCATAAAAAGGGTGAAGCAGCTAATTAAAGCTGCTTTATGAATAGAATACAAAAAGAATTATTTGGACAGTAATCCTTTTCATAAACATATTTTAACAGACAAGCTAACTAGGTGTCAACATATTCTAGGTAATATACAAAATATTGCTAACTAACTTCTCAATATAACTAAGAGGCAAATTTTTAACAAGAAATAGAGAGAGTTTTAAATATTATACATACATTGTAATTAGTTGATTTACAGCATTCATATCATCTAAGAATATAGCATCTTTACCATAAACCATACCGCCTTCTTTCATAGCCGACTTTATAGTGTCATTACAAGTAGAAGAATTGCTTTTTAAGAAGATTATGTATTTATAAGGTAAAGTCATATACAGTTTTATGAATTTAACCAACATTGGTTTAAAGTCTGGTTTAATGGAGGCTAAACTTCTAAAATCAATTACAAATGAAGTATCGTCTGCATCAAACTTTTTCGTTTCATATTTATAATCAGTTAAAAAATTTTTAGCTTCTTCTTGAGGGAAAACATCCCAAACTTTTAAGAAGAATAAATCTTTATCTTTCCTATATTCCATTGCATATTTATTTCTTATTATTTTTCCCATAAAGGAATCCTCCTTAAATAATTTAAATTTGGTTCCATCTATAAGTATATGTATTACGACAAAAAAATATTGAATCTAAATTATGTATAAGTTGTTATAGAAAATTAAGAGTTTAGAATTTATTACAAACAGGGTGAAGCAGCTAATTAAAGCTGCTTTTATGAATACAATACAAAAAGGATCATCAAACAAATCCTTTTATACGTTTATTTTACTAAAAATGAAACAATATGTAAATAAGTAGAGGCGAAAATGTAATATAAAAATGTAAATTATACAAATAAATTGTATTTTGATATATTTTGTATGCAATATTAATTTTTTTTGCAATATTAGCTTAAGAATAATAAGAATTTTTTAGCGTTGTTAAATAATATATTTTTTTGAGATTAGATTTAAAGGCAGATTTCGTGTCTTTGGCATGGAATCTACCTTTTTATTCATAATTAACTTTTAGATGAGCAAACTAGAAATGAATTGAATACAAATTAATAGATAAAAAATACACTTATTTTTATAAATTATAATCCAAGTTATGGAGGTGTAATTCATGTGGATGCAAAATAGAATAGCTTCAAAAATCATTATTATTGCAATTATAGTATCTGGATTATTTATTTCATTTAATGTATTAAAAAAAAATCATGAAGAAGTTAGTGGAGAAAAAAGTACAGATAGTGAGGAAGGTTGGAAAGCAGATATCTCACCAATAACTTTTGATTGGTATATTGATTATCCAGGGTTTATGACTAAGTGGGGAAATAATGTTGTATCTAATTATGTTACAAAAAAAACTGGAGTAAGTATAAAATTTATAGCTCCTAGTGAGGATGAGGAAGAAAAACTAAAAGATATGATACAGAAAAATGAGTTGCCGGATTTTGTAACTTTAAGTTCTTGGAATGATGAATATAGAAGTATCATAAAAGAGAACCTAGCCTTACCATTAGATAGGTTAGCAGAACAATATGATACATATTTTTTTAAGGTTACTGATAAACAAAAGTTAGAATGGTATAAAGAAAGTGATGGATATACATATTGTTATCCTAATTTTTCTTTAGATATAAAAGATACTAAAGATTATAAAGAAGAAAATCCATCTAATCAAACCTTTTTAGTAAGAAAGGATATATATGAAGCTATAGGAAAACCAGATATGAGAACTCCTGAAGGCTTTTTGAATGCATTAGAAAAGGCAAAAGAAAAGTTTTCTAATATAAATAAGGAACCACTTATTCCCCTAGGATTAGATGAGTTTAATAATTCAGGGAATTTATCCTTAGATAGTATTCTTCCTAACTTTTTAGCAATACCTTTTGAAAAGGAAGGAAAAATTTATGAGAGAATAACTGATCCTGAATATATAAAATGGTTAAGAACTTTAAGGAAAGCTAATGAACTTGGTTTAATTTCAAAAGATATATTTCAAGATAAAAGAACCCAAATGGGAGAAAAAATTGCTAAAGGAAGATATTTCTCAATGCTTTATCAAAGGACTGATATAATTGAAGAACAATTAGAATTATATAAGACTGATAAAAATAAAATTTACATACCAGTTGATGGACCAGCTAATTCAAAACTTGATGAACCCAAGCTAGCGTCTAATAGTATATCTGGATGGAAAGTTACACTTATTTCAAAAGGTTGTAAAAATCCAGAGAGGGCAATAAAATTTTTAAGCTATTTAATAAGTGAAGAAGGAAATAAAGATTTATATTTAGGAGAAAAGGATATTACATGGAAATATATCAAGGGAAGAGAACAATTTAAACCAGAATTACGAAATTTATTGAATGATAATAGAAAAATCTTCTACGAAAAATATGGAGCAGAAAAAACTTATTGGATGCTTATGGATACTAATTTAATAAATAAATGGGCAAATACTGAGTCAGAAGCTTTAAAAATATTAGAAGATTGGCCAAGAGGAAAAACTTATAATTTTTCTATATATGATAAAACAGCTCCATATGGAGATATTGAAGAAGGTAAAGCTTATTCTAAAATACAACATAAGTGGAAAAACACATTGAAAAGTTTGTTGATAGCAAATAGTGATGATGAATTTGATAGAATATTAAATGAATTTTTGACTTATAGAGAAGGTGAAGGATATGAAAAAATACAAATTTATCGCCAGAGAAAATTTGAAGAAAACAAGAAAAAACTTAATATAGAATAAAATTAGTATAGATATAATTAGGTTTAAGAAATTTTTGAGTATGTAAAATTTGATTACTAATAGAAAAATTTACAAAAAGCATCTTTGATGATATACTTCTTTTATGTTATAAAAAGGGACATTAAGGAGAGTATCATATGATAAGAAATATAATAAATCTGTTAGTAGAAAATATATTAACTCTATATTTTATTGGTATGTGTATTTATTATTTTGTAAAGAGAAAGAATAGAGAAGCATATACTATATTATTTTTTTCATACTTTTTCATTGATTTACTTAGAACAACGATTTTTAAAAATTTTATTGAAGGAAAATCATTAGTTATTGTAGGAGTATATTTTATTGAAGGAGGGGCATTTATAGCAGCATGTCTCTTATATTTAAAAAGGTCAAGAGAAAGAAAGAAACTTGCAATAGAAAAAGAATGATTGCAAAATTAAATTACTCAAAAATGAGAAATGAAATAATATTTTTTACACTATAATAAAGTTTCTACATACTACTTATATTAAGTAAGTTTATTATGTAGAAACTTTATTATATTTTAGCCTATGTAAATAGTTAAAGCGATTTGTAAAGAATTAAAGCATAAGACATGTTTATTTTTTATCAAGATAGTTATAAATTAGTTTAGCTGATGGAAGGGTTAAATCAGTAAGAATATGAGATACTGATATAATCTCTCGAACAGGTAAATCTGCCATTGGTGCTAAAGCATGTTCAAATAGTTGCAAACGTCCAGGACCAGTCCATGCTTCTTTAATTTTAATGTCAGTAACTTCTGCAGAAACAAGTTCGCAAATTCTTGGCTTTCCATCATAATCAGGGATAATTTTTAGCATATAATTTGGCTTACAGATTTGTTTTCTTGCTTCTTCAAAGTCAAGTGGTATATGCTTATATCCCATTGTAGCCGTTGCAATTTGTAGTGAGCCATATTTTAATGAGCCTACTAATGTATCTGAATCAACAAATAATTTTGGTGAGCCAAGTTTCTTTGGGTAAGCACTCATTTCTCTACCTACAGCAATTGCAGGTTCATTGTCTAAATACATACAATGAAGATAATCACCTTTTTGTCCATTAAATGTTACTGGAATTGCCTGGCCACATTCTGTATATGAACCAAGTCCAGTAGTATCTGGCATTGCCATCATCTCGAATTTTACTAATGGTTCTTCTATCTTAAGTGGTTCTGGTACTATCTTTTTTAAAGCTTCTAAATCAGTACGATATATAATATTTAAATATTCACGATTGTAAAATTTGTATGGACCCCTAGGAAATGCAGGAGCCCCAATTGGAGTAGTAATTTGTTTTAATACTTCAGATTCTAACATTTTTTAATCCATCCTCTCTTTAATTAATGAAGTAAAGCTGTTTTTTCTTCAGCTGTATAAACATAATATTCAGTTAGCATAATCTTTACGTATTTTGGAATTATTAACTCTGCTTCTGTTAAAGCTTGAATTTCTTCAATAGTAGTATCTTTATTAATTTCTCTTAAGACAAGACCTTTATCTGTAACTTCAATTACACAAAGTTCAGTAACTATTAAATTAACCTTTGACTTTGCAGTAAGTGGAAGCTTGCAATCTTTCAATATTTTTGGCTTTCCTTTCCCAGTATGTTGCATTGCAACAATTACTTTTTTTGCTCCTGTTACAAGATCCATTGCACCTCCCATTCCAGGAACTAGCTTGCCTGGGATAATCCAATTAGATAAGTTTCCATGCTCATCAACTTCCAAAGCGCCAAGTACAGTAACATCAACATGACCACCTCTAATTAAAGAAAAAGAAGTTGAGCTGTCTATAAATGAACCAGACCTTGCTATAGTTGTATATTGGCCTCCAGCATCTGTAACATCATGGTCTTCATTTCCTGGTATTGGAGCTGATCCCATTCCAACTATTCCATTTTCTGATTGAATAAAGATTTCTTTATCATCTGGTATATAGTTAGTTACTAAAGTAGGAATACCAATACCTAGATTTACAAGTTGTCCTGATTCTAATTCTTGGGCTACTCTTTTTGCAATAGTTTCTTTTATTAAATTTCTATTATTAATCATTTAGAGTTCCTCCTTTTTAACAATATAATCAACTAATGGAGCTGGAGTCATAATAATTTCAGGGCCTAATTCACCATTTTTAACAAGTTTTTCAGCTTCAACAACTACTATGTCACAAGCCATTGCAATATAAGGGTTAAAATTTTTTGTTGTACCTCTATAGAAGGTATTTCCACTTTCATCTACTATACTTCCTTTTATTAAAGCTAAATCTGCTTTTAAGGGAATTTCTAATAAATATTCTTTTCCATTAACCAAAATTTTTTCTTTTCCTTCTTCAACAATTGTTCCAAGACCTGTTTGTGTTAAAACTCCACCAAGGCCAGAACCAGCTGCACGTATTCTTTCGATTAATGTGCCTTGAGGAGAAAGTTCAACTTCAATTTCATTGGATAACATTTTTTTACCCGTTTCTGAATTTGTTCCTATATGTGAAGCAATTACTTTTTTTACTTGATTGTTTACAATTAATTTTCCTATTCCTCTATCTGGGAAGCTGGTATCATTACAAATTAGTGTTAAATCTTTTACCTTTAAGTCAACAAGTAAGTCGACTATATTATCAGGAGTCCCACAGTCTAGAAAACCACCAATCATAATGCTCATTCCATCTTTAAAAATAGTTTTTATATCATTAAGAGTAAATAATTTATTCATGAGCACCTCCAAAGTAATATTATTTCTTTATCCGGATAATGATTATTAACTAGTATATATTTATTATAACACTAATCATTAATAAAGTTACAACTTTGTATAATAAAGTTAGTTATGGCTAAATTAACCGTTTTCCTAAAGAGATAAAATATAAGAAAATTCTCATAATTAATTGTAATTAAAGAAAATGACTGATTAAACATAAAAATAAATATAAAGGTTATAAGAATTATATATTATAAATATAGCTGATACACAAAATCTGTATAGATGAGGCATAGAATCCTGTTATATGCAAAGCTGGACATAAAAAAATAAAGGTTATAATTTTCCATATTTAAAAATAAATTAAGGTAGTGTTAAAAAAATGAATTACTATTTTAAGGGGGAAATTATGCCAGTGAAATATCTTTATTCAGAGAGAGTATATAATGAATTTTTAGATGTAAGTAAAGTAATAAAGGCAGAGACTTCTTGGGAGTTAAATAGAAAGATTAGAGAACAATTAGCAAGTTGGAGAGAAAAAGAAGAGAAAAAACGAAAGAAACAAAGAAGTGAAGATTTAGAATATCAAACAGAACAAGACACCATAGAATCAATTCAAAAAATAGAGAAATATAAAGATATACTACTGGATTCATTAAAAATAGATCATTCTATAGAGCTAGATTCATTAAAAAAGACATACGAATTTAAAGAGTTTATATTCAGAGAAGAACCTCCAACCTTAAAAGAAATAAATATTGAAGTAGGAGTTCCTATAAAAAACTCAACAAAAGAATTCTTATTTAAATCAGTAAAAAAGAAAAGAATTAAATTAGAGAATGAAGCCCAGAGTTTATTTAAAGAAAGAAAAAAGGAATATGAAGAAAAAAGGGAAATAGCTAAAAGAAAATATGAGGAGGAAAAATTGAACTTCACTAATGGAGTTAAATCATTTAATGATTCTATAGATGAGTTTAAAATTAATTTAGAAAAAGGTGAAGAAAAGGCAATAGAGAGGTATGTAAACTTAGTTTTGGAGAAATCTATATATCCTTATGAAATTAGAAAGCAATATGAAATTCAATATGACCCATCAAATAAAATATTGATTATCTCTTATGATCTTCCAATGAAAGAGGAAATCCCAATTATTACTGAATATAAATATATTGCAGCAAGGAAAGAGATTATTGAAGTTAGGATGGAACAAAAGGAATTTGAAGAA
Source organism: Clostridium sp. SHJSY1 (assembly GCF_031626875.1). Classification (NCBI taxonomy): domain Bacteria; kingdom Bacillati; phylum Bacillota; class Clostridia; order Eubacteriales; family Clostridiaceae; genus Clostridium; species Clostridium sp. SHJSY1. The sequence goes on along the minus strand of NZ_JANDMF010000017.1, from coordinate 67,509 downwards.
TATTATGAGGATGTTTTATATAAAATTTGCTTAAGAAATATATATGAAGTATTTCAAGCGTTAAAGATAGATGAGATAAAGAAAATAGTTTTCAATGGATGGATATATGATGTAGATAAGAAAACTGAAAATTATTTTAGAGCATGCATAATGTCAGTACAAACTTCTAGAGAGGAATTTACTAAATTAGAATTAGGTAAAGTAAATCCAAAAGAATATTTTAGAAAACTTAAGGGAATAAGTGGAGCCTTATTATATGATTTAACTCCAGTAAAACCAATATTAGATTTGAATCATAATGATTTAAGATTTATACAATCAAAAGAAGTTCAAGCTGGTTTAGATAATGAAATTAATTTAGAAGAACTGGGTTTAGAAGTATTTGAAGATCTAATAAAAGAATTATTTAAGAAAGTTTTTTCAGGAAAAAACTGTGATGTGAAAATTGCAAAATCTAGTAGGGAGCGTGGGTTAGAACTTATAGTTATTGATAAAGATAAAATAAGAGGTGGAAAGTTTTTAATTAGAGCAAAACAGTATGATGAAGAGGTTCATGTAGCAAATGTTAAAGATTTATATAGTACAATGTTATCAGAAAAAGCCAATAAAGGAATATTAATAACTACAAGTTATTATGGAGACAAATCAAGAGAATTTTCAAAAGGTAAGTCTATTATTTTAATAGGGGGAGAAGATTTAGTACAACTCTTTAAAGAGTATGGATATAAAGTAAAAATTAAATTAAAAAATAAGAATGTTTAAATAATAGCAAAAGCAAAAAAAACTTTAAAAGGTATTTTTTTGCTTTTTTTTTGTTTAAGCGTTTACAAATTCAGGGGAGTGTGAAAAAGTTATCATAGAAAATTGCGTTAATAGGTCGATACAATTTAAAATATTCTATTTTTTTACAAAAGAATATTTTTTATATTCTAACAAATTTAAAGATTTAATCTTTTGAGCTTTTGTTAAGAGAAAATAACTTTAGTATTCCCTGAATTGTAAACGCTTTTCTTTTTTGTGACTAACTTTTTCAAAAAAAACCGATTTTTTATAGATTTTTATCATTATAATATTAGTGTACTAATTAGTAAAATTATCCGGATAAGAATTAATTATGTACGACTTATATATTTTGAAGAGACAATTGATGAAATACTTGATATACTAGACCATTAAAATGTGAAAAGTTTAACAATGATTATAGCAATCAACTAAGTATAAAAATTCGTAAAATATAATACTTTGAATTTGAAATGATAGTTATATTAGAAAATTGGGAGGAAACTTATAATGGAAAATGTATTAGTAAATTCAATAAAAGATATTGACAAAGAAAACATATCTCTTGGTGTATTTGAGAATGTTGAAGATGCTATTGAAAGTGCTGTTAAAGCTCAAAAAAAATTGATTCATTCATACAAAAAGAAAGACAGAGAGAAATTTATTAATTGTATTAAAAGTGCTACATTAAAAAATAAAGAAGTTTTGGCAAAGCTTGTTTTTGAAGAAACTAAAATGGGACGTTATGAAGATAAGATACTAAAACATGAATTGTTGGCTAAATATACTCCAGGTACAGAAGATTTAACTACTACTGCCTGGGAAGGTGATAATGGAATTACTATTGTAGAAATGTCACCATATGGTGTTATAGGGGCAATAACTCCATCAACTAATCCTACAGAAACTGTTATATGCAATAGTATAGGTATGATAGCTGCTGGAAATTCTGTAGTATTTAATGCCCATCCAAGTGCAAAAAGATGTGTTGCCTTTGCTGTAAATATGATAAATGAAGTAATACTATCATGTGGTGGACCAGAAAATTTAGTTACTATGGTAAAAGAACCTACGATGGAATCTTTAGATATAATTATGAAAAATCCTAATATAAAACTTTTATGTGGAACTGGAGGACCTGGATTAGTAAAGGCAATTTTAAATTCAGGAAAAAAAGCTGTAGGTGCAGGTGCAGGAAATCCTCCTGTAATTGTTGATGATACTGCAGACTTAGAAAATGCTGCAAAAAACATTATAGATGGATGTTCTTTTGATAACAATTTACCTTGTATTGCGGAGAAAGAAGTATTTGTTTTTGAGAATGTAGCTGATGATTTAATATCATATATGGTTAAGAATAATGCAATGATTATAGATGATAATACTATATCAAAACTAATTAATTTAGTATTAGAAAAAAGAGATATAGAAAGTAATTCTAAAGCAGAATATATGATAAATAAAAAGTGGGTAGGAAAAGATGCAAAATTATTATTAAAAGAAATAGGTATTACTGCACCTGATAATATTAAATGTATAATATGTGAAGTCAATGCAAACCATCCCTTTGTTATGACAGAACTTATGATGCCCATACTCCCTATTGTAAGAGTTCAAAATATTAACCAAGCAATAGAATTGGCTAAAAAAGCAGAACAAGGGAGAAAACATAGTGCCTATATGTATTCAAAAAATATAGATAACTTAAATAGATTTGAAAAAGAAATAGATACAACTATTTTTGTTGAAAATTCTAAATCTTTTGCTGGTGTAGGTTTGGGTGGTGAAGGATTTACTACATTTACTATTGCTGGACCTACAGGAGAAGGTATAACTTCTGCAAGAACTTTTACAAGACAGAGAAGATGTGTAGTGGTAAATAGAACATCTGAAAAACATTAAAATTGAATAATAATGAGGACTCAAAATTAATTTGAATCCTCTTTTTTTTATGGTTGATACATTTTTTCTAATTTTGTAATAGCATTATTTTCAATTGTTATAGAATAAATGCCATCTTGAGGTAGCATCTCATTTTGTTTTGTGTTGTTTTTAAGATCATCAAAAGATATAGAATAAGTTGAGATACCACTATTATCAGATTTCCAGTTAGTTATTGTAGCATTATTACTAAGTGGAAGTTTTGTTAAATTAGCATCTGGATCATAGATATAATAATCATTTTCAAATTCAGTTGGTAAACTTCCATATTGTTTTACTAAATAATCTTTAACATCTTGACGATTTTTTATATCATCATAGACTAGCCATTCAACTTTATCAAATGAAATATATTTTGTACCATTCTCTAAAGTAACTTGCTTTATTTTTCCATAAGTTTTACCAGCAACTTTTTTATTAATAGTTTTATTATCACCATTAATTTTTTTATCTTCAATTGATTTTATTAAGGCGATATTTTTAGTTTCAGTACCAGTTAAATCATTTTCTGATTTAAAGTTAGGATTTTCCTTGTACCAAGATTTCTCTGTGAAATATTTTTTTAACTCGTCTGTTTTAAAAACATATCCATGCCTTGCAAATATTTCATTACGTCCTAGTTCAAGGGTTTTAAGTGGTAAATCAGTTAACTTATCTTCTGTTAGTAAAACTCTATCACTATCTGGGAAAATGTAATCATTTGAAGTTGTATCTTTATCATCTTTAGAAGTGGAATCAGTTGATGATTCAGATTGAGCAGTATCCTGACTTGATGAAGATTTATCACAACCAAATAAGGATAGCATTAAAATAAGTGAACAAATAATAGTTAAAAATTTCTTTAATAATTTCATAAACCTTCTCCTCATTAGTTAATATTTACATCTAAATTTCTATTTTAAAAATTTAGGTAATCAAATATAGTATAACATTAATAAAAAGTAATAGGAATAATTTATGAAGAATCTTAATAAATGGCGAAAGTTAACAATTTCACTATTTGTTGATTTTAGGAAAAATTTATAATATACTTATTGAGAAAATTTACATAAGTAGTAAAAAAATATTTTCTTAAGGGGGAAACAATTATGTTAAAAAAAACAATTAGAAGAACTATTAATTGTATATTAATAGCAGCTATGGTTCTAGCAGTGGGACATGCACCGGCTTCAGCTAAATCTTTAGATTATAGCAAAGCATCCTTAGAATCAGCAATAAATGAAAAGACTCTTGAAGACTATTCATCATTTAAGATTACTAATGGGTATGGAGTAGTTGGTAAAGCTGGTGTTGTTTTAACTAAAGGAGCTTCAGCAGATATAAAAGTTAATATTAAAGTTACATGTATAACTGAAGATCAACTATTGGATTTTGTTCAAAATAATAAAAATTCATTTACAACAGACCAATATAGCCAGATAACTCAAAATGCTACATATAAAAAAGGTAATTCTGCGGCAAGCATTTTAAATGGTATGTTAGGATTGAAATTTAGCAAAAATTCAGGTAATGCTTGGGGTACTTATAAAAATGCTAATGCTAAACAAGTAACTACTGCAAATGATGGAGATAAAGAATTCTTAAAATCTTTACATGATCTAACTCAACAAACTTATGAATTAAGTGGTAGAATTACAGCTGTAGGTCAAAGTCGTGTGCCAACTATAGCTTATTGTTTTGTTGAAGTGTCAAGGATTCAATTTCAAGATGGAACTACATTAAAAGTTGTAAATACAACAGCTAATGTAGGGGATTCAAATGGATCAACTTCAAATGTATCAGGATCATCAGATAATCCACCTTTAATTTTAAATGAACTTTAGAATTTAATATATTTATAATTTGCAAGGCTGTCAAATTTTTTTGACAGCTTTAATTATTGAAAAGAATATAATTATAATTTATAGTTCAACTATATATTGTATAAAAATACATTTTAGATATAAGCACTAAAATTCTCACATAATTACTTGTTTTTGACAAAAAAGTATAATATAATATGTTGAGTGTGAAGTAATTCACATAAATATTAAAAATTTTAATTAACTGGGGGGGAAAATTTATGTTGAACAAATCAACAAAAAGAGTAATTAACTGTTTATTAGCAGCTGCAATGGTTTTCGCAATAGGATTTGCGCCAGTTTCAGCTAAAGCTGCAGAATCAAATCAACCAGCTTTAACATCAGAACAAACTGATACAAACCTTGAAGATTATTCATCATTCAAAATTACTAATGGTTATGGTGCTGTGGGAAAGACAGGAATAAGTTTAACTAAGGGAGCTACTGCAAACATTGATGTAAAAGTTAAAGTTACATGTGTAACTCAAGATGACTTAGTAGAATTTATTGAAAACAATAAAAGCTCTTTCACAACAGAACAATATAGCCAAATAACTCAAAGTGCTGCATACCAAAATGGTTGCTCTGCTGCAACTCTTTTAAATGGAATTTTAGGATTAAAGTTTGATGCTAATAACGCTTGGGGAGCATACACTAATGTAAATGGTAAACAAGTAAGCACTAGTGACAAACAAAATCAACAACTTGTAAAATCTTTACATGATCTTACTCAACATAGCTACGAATTAAGTGGTAAGCTTACAGCTGTTGGACAAAGTTACATACCAACTGTAGCATATTGCTTTGTAGAAGTATCAAGAGTACAATTCCAAGATGGTAATATATTAAAGGTTGTGAATACAAAGGCAAATGTTGGTGATGCAAATGCATCTACTTCAAAGGTATCAGGATCTTCTGATAATGGGCCTTTAATATTAAACGAACTTTAAAAAATAATATATTCTGATAATTTTATTACTTTTGGAAGAACAAAAGACTGTTAAAAAGAATAATAACATTTCTTTTTAACAGTCTTATTTATGTTAAAAAAATATAGACCTTTACTATTTCAATTGAATTTTATGTTTATAATTCTATCTGAAACATATATTTTATAAAATTACTTATTTTTTTGATACTGACAGGATGCATAATATAATATGTTTGTTGTAAAAGGTCTTATAGAATTGATTAACAATTTAATAGGGGGCAAGTAATGTTAAGGAAATCAATAAAAAAAGTAATCAATTGTCTAGTTGTAGCTAGTATGATTTTTACACTAGGCTCAGTAAAAGCTTCAGCTAAAGTCTCAACTCTCAATAAAATACCTTTAGCACCAGAACAAACTGAAAATAATCTTAAAGATTATTCAGAATTCAAAATAACTAATGGATATGGAGCTGTTGCAAAAACTAGTGTGTGTTTAACCAAAGGAGCTATGACTGATATAGATGTTGATGTTAAAGTTAAATGCATAACTCAAGATGAATTAGTAGAATTTATTGAAAATAATAAAAACTTATTTACAGCAGAAGAATATAACAAAATAACTAGAAGTGAAGAATATAAAAATGGATATTCAACAGCAACTCTTTTAAATGGAATTTTAGGATTAAAGTTTGCATCTAATTCTAGTAATTATTGGAGAACTTATACTAATGTAAATGCAAAGCAAGTAACTACTACAGAGGATAAAAATAAACAGTTGTTGAAATATTTACATGATATGGGTCAAAAAAATTATAGATTAAGAGGGGAACTTAAAGCTGTAGGACAAAGTTATATACCAATTACAAATTCTTATTGCTTTGTTCAAGTATCAAAAGTTCAATTTGAAGATGGTAGTTTATTAAAAGTTGTAAACAGAAAAGCTACAATAGCTGATGCAACCTGCTCTACTTCAAAAGTGGCTGATTCAGTAAATAACCAGCCTTTAACCTTAGTCCAAAATTAATAAGTATCCGTTTAAAAGATGTGTTTTTAAGAGAAAGAAGGTTTCTATTATGAAAATGAAAAGAATTTTATCATTAAGTTTAGTTGTAAGCACTGTGTTTTTAGGAAGTTTTGCTACAAATACATTTGCAAGTGAAAAAAATAGTAATATTGATACCACTTATTTAGTTAAAGGAAATGGAAATGGAAATAATGGTAATGGCAAGGGAAATGGTCAAGGTCAAGGGCAAGGTAATAAGGGAAATAATCATAATATTAAAATCCATAAACATGCGCAAACTATTATAAAATTTGATGGTGAACTGATAGATATAAAAACAATTAATCAAGGTGCAAAAACTTTAAAAGAGTTAAGATATGAGATTAATGTTTATGATACATCAGGTAATATGATGGGTGATGGGACTATCAAGATAAATGTAGGAGAGCTTTTACCTAAAAGAGTGGCAAAGAATGCACTAATATTTACTAATGTAGATTATATAGAATTCACTGTTATAGCAGTTGATGATGATGGTGAAACTTATACTACAACTCAAAAAGTATATAATAAACAATAATATTACTTATTCTCTCAAACTAAGGTTTGGGGGGATTTTTTCTTGTATTTAAATTTACAATCAACTAAATTAAGGTTAAAATTAATAAATCAAATCCATAGGATGTAGGTGAAAAAATGAAAGTTACTTTTTTAGGTGGAGCAGGAGAAGTTGGAGCTAGCTGCATATTAGTAAATATAAATAATAAAAACATATTATTAGATTGTGGAATTAGACAAGGAGCAAATAAAGACCCATTACCAGATTTAAGATTAATTCAAGAAAATGGTGGTGTAGATGCTATAATTTTAAGTCATGCACATATGGACCATTCAGGATCATTACCTTTAATTAGTAAAGAATATCCATTAGCTAGAATTTACATGAACATCATGACAAAAGACTTAATAAAAGTTTTGTTATACGATAGCATAAAAGTAATGAATAATAGAGAGTCAGATATACCATTATATGCAGTTCAAGATGTTGAAAATATGCTAAATAGGATTTTTGCAATAAATTATCAGAGAGAGTTTGAAATACTAGAAGGAATAAAAATAGCTTTTTATTCAGCTGGTCATATAGCAGGTGCAAGCTGTGTAAATATAATTTCTGAGGAAGGAAGCTTATTCTATTCGGGAGATTTTTCAATTTTTGCTCAAAATTCAATAGAAGGAGCTAAAATACCTAAGTTAAGACCAGATGTAGCCATATTTGAGAGTACATATGGAGATAAACTTCACAGTAATAGACAAGTTGAAGAAGAAAGATTAATAGAACTTGTAGAAAAGTGCATAGAAGATAAAGGAAAAATGCTAATTCCAGCCTTTGCATTAGGAAGATCTCAAGAAATAATACTTATCTTAAAGAAAGCTATGAATAAAGGAAGAATAAAAAAAGTAAATGTTTATATAGATGGAATGATTAAGGATATAAACAGAGTCTATAAATTAAATCCATTATACTTAAAATCCTCATTAGGGAAAAAAGTTTTAAGAGGGGTAGAGCCTTTCTATGATGAGCACATAAAAGCTATTACCCAAAATGAAGAAAGAGAAGAGATATTAAAAAGCAAAGAAGCATCCATAATTATTTCAAGTTCAGGAATGCTTACAGGAGGTCCAAGTCAAAGCTATGCAGAAAAAATAGCTATGATGGAAAATGGATATATAGTGCTTTCAGGATATCAAGATGAAGAATCACCAGGACGCAAACTTTTAAATTTAGTTGAAGAGAGTGAAGATAAAAGAGTATTAGAAATTAACAATAAAATTATACCTGTAAAATGTAAGTTTGATAAAGTAGGATTATCAGCACATGCAGATAAAACAGAAATAAAAGCATTAACCTCATTACTCTCGCCAAAACACACCATATTAGTTCATGGTGAAGCTTCAGTAATAAATTCAATAGGAAAAGAAATTAGTGAAGAACTATTTAAAAAGGTTTATGTACCTATTTCAGGAGATACAATAAATTTAGAAATAAATAATCCTAGAAAGCAGAGTAATTTCAAATTCTATTACATCATGAATGAAAAAGAATCATTAGATGAAAATAATATTCCTAAGCTATGGAATTTTATAAATATAAATTATGAAAATAGATTTTTTACTATAGAGCAGATATTAACAATCTGGAGTGGTACATATAAATTAGATAATGAAGAAATAGAGAAAGTGCAAAATTTGATCAGCAAATCAATCTATTTTGAAAATGACCTAAGAAGATTTTTCATGTTTAAAGCTAGAAGTGAAGATCAGGTTAATGAAGATTTAATGCCAAAAGAATTAAAGCAAAATGAGGTTAATGATTTAGTAGTTGAATACTTTAAAGATTATAATTATAAGAAAATTAGTTTAAAAATAGAAGAGAAAAAAGTCCTTCTAAATTTTGATTTTCCTAAATCAGTACCAGAAACAATCAAATCTAAAACAGAAAAATTTAAAGAAACTAGTGGTTGGGATATTGATATAAATGAACAAGCAAATTATACAGCAGCTGAAACTTTAATTAGAACGTTATTAAAAGATGTGGATATAAGAAAAATATCTTTATATGCAGTAGAAAACAAATATATAGTTTTAATAGATAATGAAAACTTAAGTTTTGAAAATGAAAAAGAAATATTTAAAAATACTACTGGAATAGAGTTAAGTGTTCAATCAAAAAATTCAAAAGAAAAGGATAATGGAAATTCTAAAGTATTTAGTAGTAAAAAAGAGTCAATAGAACAAAATCAGGCATTTTTATATATTGATGAAGCTTTTAAATATGAAGAGTTTAAACCTTATAAAAAGAGTTTAAAGCCAAATAAATTAATAGAGCTAGTATTTATATCACCATTTTTAGGGGAGAGATATGAAGAAAAGATAAGAGAGATAGCAGAACATATAGGATGGAATATGAGTATAGCAAGTTCAGTAAATCAAAATGAACTTACTAATCTTGCATTAAGGTATTGCATGGAAAATAATATAAGCATTAAAAAGAATCCATCATACAATCCAGCAAACTTTTCTGTTACTATTAAAACTGATTTTGATGTAAGTGAAAATAAGGAGCTGATTGATAAAATTTGTGGTGAATTTAAATATAACACAGGGTGTGATTTGCATTTTTAAAAATTACTGTTAATAGATTAGATTAGTAGTGGTATTATTATATATAATTTAAATCTAAGTAGAAAGCAATATTTGGCTTTTTCTTAGATTTTTTTGTTTGTATCGAATAAAATTAAAAAAATAATTAAGTATTTAAAAAGTTTGACGAAAATTATATGTATTCAAAAAATATTTTATTAGAGAGGATAAAATCATGAAAAAAAAGTCATCTTTTAAAAATAAATTTTTATTTAGTATTTTACCATCAGTAATAGTAGGAATGCTTATTTTAAGCTACATAGCTTTTTTCCAGTTCAAAAAAACAATGGAGAATCAAATTATCAATGATACAAAGCAAAATATGACAGGATTATCAGAAAACATTAATGGATGGTTAGAAAGTAAGCTTTTAGAAGTTAAAAGTTCTGCAAATACATCTATTGCTAAATCCATTGATACTAATATTGAAGCTGTAGATAAATTTAATGTTGAAAGGATACAATTTTTTAACAAGAATTATCCTGGTGAGTATGATAATGCTGCAGCAGCTTTATATAATAATGATGGAAAATCTAGAGCACAATATGCTAATGGAACAAATGTAATAGGAAATGTTTCTGAAAAAGCTTGGTATCAGGCTTTAATGAAGGGAGCTAATTATCATATATCCAATCCAGTAGTATCAAAGGGAACAGGAAAAACAATAACTGTAATTGGAGCACCTATAAAAGATAACTCAGATAAATCTATAGGATTAATGATGGCAGCTGTAAATCTTTCATATATTCAAACTAAAGTTCAAGAATTTAAGGTTGGAGAAAATGGATATGCCATGTTACTTGGAAGTGATGGAACATTTGTAGTTCATCCAGATGAAGAATTAGTAATGAAAAAGAAAATATCAGAGTTAGAAGATACAAATATGCAGTCTTTAGGAAAAGAAATGTCTAATCAAGATTCAGGAATATTTAGATTTAGTGATTCAACTGGAAATAATATTGTTTTTTACAATAAGATTCCTTCATCAGGATGGGTTGTAGCAAGTGTAATGTCTGAATCGGAGCTATTTGCTTCAGCTCAAAAGCTTATTAGTACTTTACTAATAATTACTACATTAATTTCAATTATTCTTGCAGTTATAATTATAATTATTTCAAAGCGTATGGCAGATCCAGTAAGTAAGTTATCTGCATTTTCTGAACAGGTGGCATCAGGGGATTTAAGTTTGAAATTAGATGTGAATAGAAATGATGAAATTGGACAAATGGCAAATAGTTTAAATAATACAGTAAGTGGATTAAAAGAAATTGTAGGAAATATTGTGGATTCAGCTAATGAAGTTAGTTTGTTTTCAAATAAATTAACCATAGTAACAAAGGAATCTACTAAGGGAACAGAAGAAGTTATGCTTAGTATGCAACAAATATCTGAAGGTGCTTGTCAGCAAGCAGAAAATGCAAGTAAAGCTTCAGAAATTACAAGCCAATTAGTTGAAGATATTAATATAGTTCGTGAACACTTCAAATACATGCTAAAAGTTGTAGAAGATTCAAAGAATGTGAGTAGTGTAGGGGCAAAAGGTATCCAAAAGGCAGTAAAAAGTATGGAAAATATAGCAAAGGCTAATGGTAAAAATGTTAAAGAAGCAAATGCACTATTAGAGCAATCAAAAGAAATTGGACAAATAGTAGATGTAATAAGTAACATAGCAGAGCAAACTAATCTATTAGCTCTTAATGCAGCAATAGAAGCTGCAAGGGCTGGAGAACAAGGAAAAGGTTTTGCAGTAGTTGCTGATGAAGTTAGAAATCTTGCTGAACAATCAGAAGGAGCTGCAAAGCAAATTACAGATCTTATTGGTAAAGTTCAGAATCAAGTTGAAACTATATCAAACACAATGAATAATGGTACTGAAGAAATAGTAAATGGGGTAGATATTGCAGTTGCAGCAGGAACAAATTTTGATGAAATTGAAAAAGTATTTAATGAAATAAATGATATGGTGCAAAAGGTAACATATGCTACTAATAATATGGCAAATAAGGCTGATGCAGCAGTAGAAGCAATTAGTGAGGTAGCTGCTATAACAGAAGAAAATTCGGCAGCTACAGAAGAAGTTTCAGCAACAACAGAAGAACAAAATTCTAACATACAAGAAATTGGTGAAACAATACATAAATTAGATGAATTAGTGTTAAAACTAAAGAATACAGTTGGTAAATTTAAATTATAAATCCTAAATTGAAATAAAAAACTTCCTGGAGATGATAAATAAGATCTTAAGTTAAGAGATCAAAATTTATAACTCTAAGGAAGTTTTTTTATAAAATTCTCCAAGCTGTTAAATTCAAATTGCTAATGAGGTGGCTTATTTTTGTTAAATTAATAGAAAGTTTATAGTATAATGAAATTTGATTTAACAAGAGATGAAAAGAGGAGGAGTAAATTTGAATCCAAATTGTAATGTGATTGATGATATTAATAAAATCAATGTAGATAAAGATAAAGTAGATAAAATAATAGATAAATTAAATGAGATTAAGAAGTCAGCATCAGATAACTTTGAAGGAAGTATGCAGTTTGAATTAGTTGAAAGAATAAATAAAATTATAAATGATTCCTATGATTTAGAAATGGATTTTCAAGAGTCAAAGAACAGTTTATTTAAGTTGTCTATTGATATAATAAATGAAGAAAAGAGAAAAGAAAAATTAGAAGAAGAGAAGAAACTTAGTGAAAAGAAATAAATAAATTTGGCTAGGTCATTTTTATTTAATAATCTGCAATTTAATCGATAGTATAATATTTTTTAAGAGAAAATTTAAGGTGGGAAACTAGAAGCAAAATAAGTAACTAATGAGGAGGATAGATGGGGAATATAAAAGTTGATACTGGAAAGCTTCTAGAATTTGCAAATCAAATGCGTGATTTGCAATATGAATTAGATTTTGTTATAAGAGATATAGAAGGTATAGAAGATAACTTAAATTTAATAAGGGATGTTAATACATATGATCAAAGGAAAAAGATTGATGAAACAATATCTTTTGCGCAATCAATATCAAGGAATCTTGATGATTTTTCTTATAATCTATATCATGTAGCTAAGACCTATGAGGAAACAGAAGAACGATTAGCAAACTCCCTTCAAGCTATGTTTAAAGGAAGTTTTGGAACTTTAGGTTTAGTTCCAATTCCAGGGATGGAAGCATTAATAGATACAGATAATCAGAGTGAAACTGAAGATGAAAAAGAAGGAAATCTTGAAAAGTATAGAAAACATGCTAGAGATGCTTGGAATTTTTTTGCTGGACCTTCTATACTAAACTTAGATAATATTGAATTCTTTAAAAATGTATTTAACTGGCTTGATAAGAAGGTTGATGAAGAATTAGAAATAAGAGAACAAGTTAATAAGGGGATTGATGAAAATAATCCATTTAGTATTTTTGTGAAGTCAGTAAATGGAATAGAGGATGCAAAGTTAAAGTTTGGAAAAGAAATGACTATAGGTTTAGCATCTGATACTCTTAATTTTATAAGTAGTGAAGTTAATGGATTACTGAATGATCCAATAAAAACATTAAAAGGTAATGGTGAAAGTATATACACTTTAATTTCAGTATTACAACCTATAACACCTGAACAGCATAAGATACAAGAAGATGTAGCTAATTCTATTTGGGAAAATGTTAAGAAAAATTTTGATAAAGAAGTAGCAAAGGGAGATTCTTATACTAGAACTAAATATGTTACTGATATGATATTAAATATAGCTGCATTATTTGCTGGTGGAGGAGAAGTTAAAGCATTAAGTAGTACAAGTAAAGTTGAAAAGGTAATTGAATCTGAAAAGATTCTTAAAAATGTTAAGGTGTTAGAGGGAATTGATGTTGCTAGTGATGCTAATAAATTAGCTAAGATAAAAAAAGAAATTGAGGCTATGAAAGATGTAATTTTAGCAACTAAGTTTGGGAAAGAAAAAGAGCTTTCTGAGATTATTTTAAAAACTGATCCTTTTGAGAGATTTAAAGAAATTAATAAGGGTATTAATGGGGTAAATAAGGGAAGTAAAGTTGAAAAAGCAGTTGAAAGTGAAAAAGTTCTTAAAAATGCTAAGGGGTTAGAAGGAACTGATGCCATGAAAGAGTCGGCCTTAGCGAATAAGATTAAGAAGGAAAAGGAACTTTCTGAGAGTATTTTGAAAACAAATCCTCTAGAGAGAGCTAAAGAAATTAATAAAAGTGTTCATGATATAAAGAACATTAAAAATGATGTTGGTGATTTATCTGTTAAGGTAGAGGAATCAAAGAAGGTAAAGGATGTTGTTGGGGATTCTGAAAAGACAATTGATGTTACTGAGACCAGCTATGTGAAGTCAATAGAAAAATATACTGATGAAATGAGAAAATATATTATTCCTCCAGAGGATGGATTTGATGCATTAATTGAGAGAAGATATATCGAAATTAGAAAAGCAAGTTTTGATGATGTTTCAACAGTTTCAAAAAATACAGGGTTATCAGAGCAAGATGTTATAGATATGAAAGAACACTTGTTTTTAAATACTCATGATTTATCAGTAAAAGGCAAACCTCCTGAAAAATTATATTTTCAAGGAAATGCTAATATTGCTTATGGTTGGGGAAAAGCACAGAATGGAGAACTTACAGATTTAGAAAAAGAGTGGTTTAAGCAACTTAGGAATCATGAATTAACAGAAAAAAAATATATGGACGAAGGAATGCCATTAACTGATCAGTCTACTTGGGATCCAGTTGAAGGACAAATGATTAATCCTTCAAAAAACGCACATGATAAAGCGAATTTAACAGCAAAGGCGCCTGATGACTTTCCAGGTTATCCTGATATTGCTAGTAGGGAATGGAATAAAAATTATATGAATGATAGCAATGATTATTAATTTTGAGGTGATAAAGATGTATATGAATGAATTAATAGAGAGAATGAATAACATAAATTGGGATGAGGTTGGCAGAAACTCGTCAAAATTGGATCCTTATTTTGGTTATGAATATTTAAGAAGATTAGCTAAATTTTTCAAAGATGAATCAATTATGCCAATAAAACCTGTAATGGCAAATATAGCAAGGTTATTGGGGGATGTAGAGGAAGAAGTAGTTATTTCTGACTATCTTAATCCAAAAGCTGTGAAATTTATAGGTGAAGGTATGTCTAAAAATATAATAAAGTATTATCTTCAGTTAGCTAGATATGCTGATAAAAATTCGAATGTTGGTAAATATTTAAGTATATATGATCCATTAATTAAACTTCTTGAAAGAGGGGGAAAGTATGTTCTAAGTATAAATGAGTTAGAGATAGTGAATATTTCATGCTATCCGTTAAGAGGATGGTATGAAGATTTTGTTGTAAAGGAACCTATCAATATAGATGAACTGTAATTATTACCCAAAGAGAACTATGAATAGTTATAAGCAAATGAAAAATTTGATTTAACTAAATAAAATATAATACTAGTTTATGTTTAAAAATTTAGATAATATTAAAAAAGACAATGAGAAATAGAGCTATCAAAGATGTAAAATTTTCAATAGCTTTACAAATAGATATTTTCTAATGGGGGTACAGACATAATAAGGATTATGACATAGGTTCATAGTCCTTATTGTCTCTCATAATAGCAAAAACAATATGTGTGAGCTTATGTGCTACCGCTCCAACGGCAGTGTGATGGTGCTTTCCTTCAATTCGTTTTTTGTTATAATAATCATTAAGAGGACTTTCATGTAAAGTGCAGGTTGAAGCAGCAAGAAATAAGGCACGGCGTAGGTATGGAGAGCCACGCTTTGACATCCTGTTTTTGTTAGATAAAAATTCACCAGATTGCTTTACTGTAGGATCAATACCAGCATAAGCTACTAGGCTAGAAGTATTTTTAAATCTATGAATGTCTCCAACTTCACTTAATATAATAGCAGCAGTTACAGATCCGATTCCTGGAACAGAAGTAAGATGACAGTCAAATTGATTATAGTAGAATTCAATTTCTTCATCTAAGCTTCTAACTTGATCTTCTATAAATAGGACTTGATCTATTTGTTGTTTAAGTTGAAATTTAAAAGCATCTTGAGCAATTTTAATTCCAAAAGTATTTTTTGCTGCATCTTGAATTTATTCTGCTTTGACAAGTCCAAGTTGTCCACGACTGTTTATCTTTAATAATTTGCTTAATTCATTAATATCAAGGTTTAGTATTTCTTCTGGTGTTTGATATTTTTCAAGTAGAGCTTTGGAACTAGCTCCCCAAGTATCAGAAAAGAGCTTTTCATATTCAGGAAAAACTTAATCTAAAACTGTAATAATTCTACATTTAAGTTCAGAAACACTATCAATTAATGATAACCTATATCTACAAAGTTGCCTTAAAGAAAGTAATTTATCATCGGCAAGTTGAGTTGTTGTGAATCTACCAAATCTTATAACTTCAGCGATAATAAAAGAATCTTTAGTATCATTTTTAGTTTGGTGGATATAAAGATTTCTAAAGCTATCAGATTGAATAGGATTAATAACATTAATTGTGTAATTTTTTTCTAATAAAAAAGAATATAGAGAAAGCCAATAATGCCCAGTAGCTTCCAATCCAAAAGTTACTTTAGAATCTCCAATATTCTTAGTTATGTATTCTATTAGTTTATTTGCACCATTATGTGAGTTAGAAAACCTCAATGATTTAGCGATGATAACGCCAGTTTCATCAATAATAGTAGTTTCGTGATTATTTTTACCAATATCAATACCTACAATATACATAAAAACATCTCCCTGTATTTTAGATAGAATCCTCAGAACAATGCGAGTTACATCCTGGTTCGATATACGAAGAATTACATTAATATAACCAACATCCAGCTTATACGCAATATTTCGCAGAGATGAGGTAACAGTCTTAGTCACGAGGTCAAAGAAGCCTCAAGGGGGCGTATGTAAACCTCTATCTATACGAGAATATTGTCTCCAAATTAGAGTTATTAAACAACAGATATTTGAAGTAACTTTAGAATTATAGAAGAAATTATAAATAAAGTTTATATAGGAGCTGTTGATTAATATTAACAAGCTTATCATACCAGGGGGCAGTTGAAGCTATTGCTAAAACTAGCAATTTTGAAAAGAGCATTATGGCTGAAGTCAGAGCTGTAACACCTAGAGGAAAGATATATAGTATGAAACGAGGAATTGACGGATGGAAGGTTACAGACCCAGATGCTATAAGGATGGCACAAACAATGGCACAAAGTGAGTTAAGTAATGACCCTATTGCGAGGCAGTTATTCCAAGAAGGTAACCAGGAGGAAGTGTGGAATATGTTGTTTGAGAAAATTGCCAAGACTATAGGAGGAGAATATACAGTAATAAATTAGGAGGAAGAGATGAATAAAAAGTTTTTGTATAAAAAGGTGTATACTTTAGGGTTCATAGACGATAGTGAGGAAGATGAAATGTCCTCTTGGTTTCTTGATGATTCAAGAGAAATTCTAGAAAAAAAAATAAGACAGTGCGATTTTCATGAACTGATAATAGAGTTAATAGATATTTTCAGAGGTGGAAGTCCTAGTTATAGTCAGTTAGCAATATTGTTTGGCTTTGAAAGTGTTGAAGAAATAAGTAGCGGAGATATTACAAAAAAAGACTTTCACAAAATACAACGAAGTGATATTGACAAAATTGAAATGGATATAAAGAAGATAAGTAGTGATAAGCCATTGATACTTCATAAACTGTATTTGTATGTTAATAATTTACCTTCAATAGAAAGTCTCACAAACAAAATAGATGAAGTGTACAAAGACATATACTATGAGGAGAATGAAGGACTTATAATTCATGAAAATGAGTGCGATATAATAATTCATGAAAGTAGGTAGAAAATAATTCTTATTCAGTACCATTTTGTAGTATGCTGAATAAAGAAAAAAGGTACTACTAATTCATATTTCCAGCATTCTTAGTTTAACTGCAAAATTTAGTGTTTTCTCGCTGCAATAAAGCACAGGATATTAATATCTAAGAGTGAATCTATTAAACTGCTCATTATAGACTAAGGTTTTTTGATGAAAATAACTGCATAATATTAATAATGCAGTGAAAAAGATGAAATGAATCAGCTGAAATCAAGTAGGCTGGTTCATTATTTTTAAGCAACTAACATATGTCATAAATGCATTTTTCAAAATAACTATATTAAAAAGCAAGGATAACACATAATAAAACAGAGTTTTAAATGACTGTGAATAAGAGTGGCATTGAATTTAAAAAGTGAGGAATAAAGGCTAAAACATCTGATTTAATAAAAATTGATAGTTTATTAAAATCTTTTTAGCAATATCTCAAGTATAAGCATCTGATAAAGGAGAAGTTCCTATGTAATCAATAATAGTACCCTTTAGGAGCAAGTAAAACGAGCATAGAAGGGATATGTACCCTGATAGGCTAGAAAAACCTAGGCTTAATAATTCCACTTGAAAGTTAATGCAATGATGTAGATTTTGGAGAAATAGGTCAACTTGATATTGTAACATTAGATTATATAATTGATTGCTATGTTGGGACTGGTAGTGGTAAGACTGTAAAAACATTTTTGAAATATTTTGAAGAGTTTAGTCCAGATTCGGCGAAAATCTTAAATCCTGATAATAAAAAGATAATTTTATTTGCCCCTAATTTTAATGATGAATTAAAAATAAGTAAATTGCAGAATAAGTTTGGAGATAAGTTAATAGTTGTAAATGATAGAGAAAAATTATTAAAGTTATTAAGAGGTGAAGATTGGTGGCAGGTAAAGCATTAGAAATTTTTACGACAAAATATATTAGTCCAAAAGAATATAGTGAGTTTATAGAAGGGATTGGTGGTGTTTTAAAAGATAGAAATAAATGTATAGGTTATATTAAAAAGTATAATGGCATTGTTTTATTTAATGGGTATGATGATGTAGACTTTTTTGAACAAGAGAAAAATATCATTGAGAAAAGATATAACTTGAGTATGGAATATACATATGGATTAGAGGCAAATACTTCAGGAGAACGTGAAAGTGGATATTTATTATTATATGTGTGTAAAGAGTTTATGGAAAGGTGGAAAGATAGTATCATATGTAATGAGTATGGAGGCTTTTTCAATTGCGATGATATAGTTAATGAAACTGATTATGAAAGTTGGCTTTATAAGTCAGAAGAGTAGCTGAGAGCACCACTATAAACTAAACTCTCTATACAATACTTGGAAGTTTATATCCATGATTAATAAATAATGTTTGTTTCTAGGAAGATTGATAAAGGTAAAAGTAAAAACATCATAAATATAATACAGTGAAAAGATGAAATGAATCAGCTGAAATTTAAGTAGGTTGATTCATTATTGTTTATTATAAAAATACTTGACTTTTAATAATTAAGTCTATTAAAGATATATATAATAATTTTTATAAAATGTACTATTGGGCTTTTAAAAGCTTGTCTATATAAATAAGAGTAATCTATAGTAGAATGGTGGAGATGATAAAATGCCTTTTATAAATTGTGAATGTCCAATGTGTAATAAAAATACAAAGGCTAAATATAATCAAGGAATACAAAGAAGAGAAGTTTTACTTTTTATTGAATATAATTGTAATTGTGGTTTTTTAGGTGAAATTGATTATCCATCAACTCCAGAAGAATTTAGAAATGAAATAATCAAAGAAAGTGGGGAATGATAACTAAAATGTATATGGATGAAGCAATAGAAAGAATAAATAATATAAGATGGAATGAAGTTGGTAAAAAGGCATCAGAAGCTGAAGCTGACTTAGGCTATGAATTTTTAAGAAGATTGGCTAAATTTTTCAAGGAAGAATCAATAAAACCAATAGTTCCTCTAGTTGGTAATATAGCAAAATTATTAGGTGATAGTGAGAAAGAAGTAGTTGTTTCTGATTACTGTAATTCAGAAGTTGTGGAATTTTTAGGCGAAAACATATATAAAAAAAACATAATTCAGTATTATATACAATTAGCTAGGTATATTGATAAAAATCCAGATGCTGCTAAATATATAAGTGTATATGAGCCATTAATCAAACTTCTTGAACAAGGAGGTATGTTTGTTCTTAGAATAAAGGAGTTAGAGATAGTGAATGCTGGATATTATCCATTAAGAGAATGGTATGAAAGATTTGTTGAAAAGGAACCAATTAATATAGATTAATTGTAAGAACATGAAAGAAGAAAGGTGATAAATTATGATTATAAGTATATATATGTTAGATGAAAGTGGAATAGATTATGATTGGAGAACAATATACGTTGGTATAAGTGTTAATTGAATCAACTGAAATTTAAGTAAACAGGTTAGAACATAAGTGAAAGAATTTTTCGAAAAATGAGTTTAGTTATTCTTTACAAATTAACTTGCAGATATTATAGTAATATAAACAAATGAAAAGACACCTATCATAGCATGGAGGTAAGTAAAAATGAAAGAAGAACCAACGAAAAAAGATTTAAATCATAATGAAGATATTAAGATTAGAGAAAAAGAGGATGATTATCCAAAGTTTGAGCAAATCATAAAAGACAAATTCAATTTATTAGTAAATAAAGATACATCTCTATTTACTACAGCTGCAGAAAATTTATGGGAAGTATACATAAATAACCTTCCAAGTGAATCACAACAATACTACAATTGCAGTGGATGTAGGCATTTCATTGAAAAATATGGAAATCTTGTAATGGTTACTGAAGAGGGTACTATTGAATCTGTATTATGGGCAGAAGATGTACCAGTATTCTTTAGGAAATCAGTATTAGAATTAAGAAGAGCTGTTAATGAATCAAGAATAACAGGAGTATTCATATCAGATACTGAAATATTAGGAACACCAAAAGCGGGAATATGGACACACCTATCTGTTAAGTTGTCAGAAGAAAAAATTAATAAATCAAGGTTAAAAAATGCAAGACAAGTTATGGCTGAAAAGTTAGAAGACTATGGAATGATAAATAGGGCTTTAGAAGAGTATTCTTTAGAAACTATTAATCAAGCAGTTGAATTACTTAAAACAGAAACTTTATATAGATCAGATAAGTGTTTAGGAGTTGCAGAATGGTTTAAAGAATTACATGAAGATATCCTAAATGTTAAAAACAATAAAATAAAAGAAAATATGATATGGTTCTATATTGCTAAAGCACCAGTAGGCTATTGTCACATAAAATCATCTATGATAGGAACTCTTTTAGATTATATATCAAGTGGCATGGATTTTGAGTTAATAAGTAGAAGATTTGCAGAAAAAATGAATCCTTCTAATTATATGAGAGCACAAGTTGCTCCATCACAAGGTAATATTGAACAAGCTGAAAGAATAATTGAAAAAATGGGAATAGCTAATTCTCTAAGGAGAAGATATGCTATATTTGAGGAAATGCCTTATTTCATATGGAAAAACAATTATATACCTAAAGAAAATCCATCTAAAAAAGTTGGAATATTTAGTAATATAAAAGCTAAAGCTCCAAAAGTTATTTCAAATATGATGGACTTGCCATCTACAGTTATGACCTGGGAAAAGTTTCAAAGGACAATATTAGAAACAGCAGAAAAAATTGAAGTTAGAATTGATAATACAGATAGATTAATGGCATTAGTTACAGCTGCAGATCCAGAAGCAGAAAATATTTTATTATGGAACAATACATTTAGTTGGTATTATCATGGTGGAATAGATGCAGAAATAAGAAGAAGAGTTGAAAATGCAGGTGGACAGTATGAAAATAATGAAATTAGATGTTCTTTAATCTGGGAAAACTATACTGATTTAGATTTACATTGTATAACACCTTCAAAGGAACACATCTATTACAGAGATAAAAGATCCAAATGTGGTGGATGGTTAGATATAGATATGAATGCTGGAGGTGGACATACTACTACACCAGTAGAAAATATAAGATGGAGCTTAGGCCTTGCAAGAGAAGGACATTATAGATTTGTTGTTCATAATTTTTGTGAAAGAGGAAGTGGAGCTACTCCGTTTAAAGTTGAATTAGATGTAAATGGAAAAGTTTATTCTTATGAAGGAAAACCATTAGAAAATAGACAAGAAGTAACTGTATTTGAATTTGACTATGTAAAAGGAGAAGAACCTAATATAGTGAACAATTCAAGTTCTAATTTGTCTAAGACTAGTGAGTGGAATCTAGCAAATGGATTTATAACTGTAAAAGGTATTACAAATTCACCTAATTTATGGGGAGATAATCCAGTTAACCATTCAGGAAATCATACATTCTTCATATTAGATGAATGTAAAGACTTAACTGAAGGAAAAGGAAGAGGATTCTTTAATGAATCATTAAAATCTGAATTAAGGGAAATAAGAAAGACATTAGAAGCATATACAGCAACAACACAAATAGAAGATATTGAGAATGCAAGTGCTTGTGGAATAGGATTTAGTAAAGATAGTGAATGGAATTTGATTTTAAAGGTAACTTCAAATAACTCTACAAGAATTATAAAAATAGATAGATTTGATTAGCCTAATATCTTCTAGATAATAGTGATGAAAACATAAATATGACCTGTATTAGATAAGTTTTATGAAATGATTAAGAAATTCAAAAGTGAATATATAGATGAAGAAGAAATAGAGGCATGGTTAGAATCAAGTGATAATAAAGAACCAATGTTTAATAATTTTCCTATTTGTGAAGAACATAAAGTTTTGCTTACATGTTTTGGATGCCATGTTTGTAATGATTAAAGTACTCATTATCTTTATAACCAATAAAGAGAGGTAGATTTAGAGAATAAATAAGGAAAATCCACTCACATAAGTTTGCCTTGCCAAATCATAGATTTGGAGGCTTGTTTATGGTAATATTCTTCTCCATAAATATGGTAATATTCTAAAGAATATATATTCTTATATGGTAATATTCTTTAGAATATGCTGATAAAATGCCAGCTTGAGAGTTTTTTGTATAAATTTATGATAAAATATAGGTAAAATTAATGAAGAAATAGAATTATTATCATGAAAGGTCGATATAAAATGGCAAGACAAAGTAAGGTAAGATATCAATTAAGTGATCTAAAAGGTCAGGAAGCTCCATCACAAGATGACATAAATAATATTTTAAGGGCAGCAGATGAAATTATTGCTTCAGCAGGAAGAACAATGTTAGCAAAAATACTTAAAGGCTCAAAAGATAAAAAACTATTAGAAAAAGAACTTAATACTTGTCCTAGTTATGGCTATTACAGTCAGCTAACAATTGAAGACATAACAAAAATTGTAGACTGGATGATTGTAAATGATTATTTGGACATTCAATATAATTGGAAGCTTCCTATGATAGTATTTTCAGAAAAAGGTTGGGAAACATATAAGCCTTTCTATGCTGATGAATTATATAATCTTATTCTCAATGTAGATAAAGACAAATGTGATGAACTTATAGAAAGGATGAAGATAACTAATAGACAAGTGGTTAAAATACTCCTGCCTAAAATAGGAGAAAGCAAAAATATTGGCTTTATAAGATTCCTAGAAAAGTGGGAAACTGGTGAAGTGAAAAAAGTAAGAGTTATGATAAATAAAACTATTTCCAAACTAAAGTCTGTGTAATATGGAGGATTTAAAATGAATATTTGCTGTACAAAAAAATTGCAAGATGAGATGGAAATAAAAATTAAAGAGTACAATGAAGAAAATGATATATTTTCATGGAGTGTAAATCTAATTAAGTTAAAAAGAAAAAAAGCAGTTGTAGTAGTAAATGACAGTAGTAGATTTGGTTTTATCCTATTTGGGCTAAAGGCAAAGGATTTTAAGAAAATAGATGAATTAATAGTTGAAGGTATTAAAAGATGCCTTAAAGATGAGAACATAAAAGAAGAGCTTATAGAAAATTACATAAATGATGCTGGAAAAGTAACTTATTCAAAAACAAAGGGGCCTAAATATGTTTCAAGATTAAATAAAGCTTGTGAATGTGTAACGTTTTTTGAAGAGCTAATAGATTCAGAAGAGATTTATCAAGTTCAATTAACAAAAAAGATTAATGGTGATTATATAATGGTAAACAAATCTAACTATGAGCATCCATATGATTTACTTTTAGAAGATTTTAAAGCCATATATGGTGATTCTATAATTAAAGGTGAAGCAGCACAAATATTAGTAAAATTAAAATTAGGAGCTTATACTGCAAAAAGAGAGATAATGATTCCAATGAATATAAATTTTAAGGAGTTTCATAAAATACTTCAAAAAGCTTTTGAGTGGCAAGAATATCATCTATATGACTTTAATATTTTTAATGAAAAATGTGAATACGTATTAAATGTTATAAGTGAACATGAGGATGAAGTGATTTTTAATGGAGTAAAAATTGAGGTGGATAGCAAAGTTTTAGTTAGAGATTATATGAAAAAAGGATTTAAAATAGTTTACAACTATGATTATGGAGATGGATGGGAGCATGAGATCAAGATAAAAAAAATAGTGACTGACTATGATAAAAATTATCCAGTTTGCTTGAAAGGTTCAGGGGACGCTCCTCCTGAAGATGTTGGTGGTGCACCAGGGTATGAAGATTTTCTTGAAATTATAGAAAACTCAAATCATCCAGAGTATGGAGAGATGAAACGCTGGGGAGATTCACAAGGATATAGGAAGTTTGAATTAGGACATACAAATATGAATTTAAGATATTCTTTGAGGTAATAATATATGAAAATAGCTAGGAGTGAATTATGGATTTACAAAGAGAAAAGTTATTAAGTTTTGAAAAAGAAAAGCTTACAGACTTAGTAATTGAGTTATTAAATAAACTTAATGAATTTGAGAAAAATGAATTTATATCAAAAAACATAGATGCTAAGTTAGCTTTAGATAATATAGAAGAAGGTGATGGGGAAAGCTTTCTAATAGATGTAGAAAAGTTTTGTAAAGAGTGCCTTGATGGAGAATATTATGTAGAAGATAATTATGAGGATTATTGGGGGAGTTATCCCCAAGACGATTTTGAAGGTTGTGAATGGGCTGAAGGCTTTAAAAAATATTTGAATATTGCTATGATGTATTCTAGGAATAAAGAATATGATATAGCGTTTAAAGCCTTTGAAATATTATTCAATTGCATTAAGAAGGTAGAAGATGATTTTGAAATTTTAGGAACAGATGAACCTTATCCATATATAGAGGTAGATTATGAAGATATCTTCAACGAGTATTATTTGTCCATTAAAAATTGTATACCAGATAAAACAAAAATGATAGAGAAAGCATTAGGTTTTTGGGAGCTTCATAGGGGTAGTGGATGTACAGAGGCTATTATCAATGCTATAGAAGAAATAGATATTATAGAAAAAAATATAAGAGAAAAAATAGATGAAAGAGATATGGAGTGGGACTTACAACACTTATATTATGAGCTTCTTAAAGGATTTAATGAAAGATATAATCCTGAATTTGATAAAGTTCAGTTAGCTAAAAGTTTTTTAAAATATGATGTAAATTTTTATAATGATGTAGCAGAGGAATATTTTGAAATTGGATGTTTTGAAGATGCTATAGATACAACTAATGAGGGTTTAAGAAAAGTAACTCAATGTGATAATTTAAAGAATATACGTATAAATTGTTATGAAAAATTAAGTGAATTTGAAAAAGCTTATAATGAAGCCTTTGATTTATTTAAAGAAAAAACATCCTATAAATTATATATTAGAACTAGAACCTTTGCAGAAAAAACAAACAATTTAGATGAATTTATTCGTAAAACAATAAACTTCTTAAAGTCTAAAAGAGTATATTATTATCCCAATATACTAAGTTATGTTTTATCTCATGAAGGATTAATAAAAGAACTTTTAGAGTTTTTAAACAATCAAAAAGGATATGAACATAGTGACAAAAAGTATATATCTAAAGCATTGATTTATAGAGCATTGCATAATGAAAAATTAAATTTGGATAATATTAAAGATTACATAAATACTATACAGCTGGAAAAACTAGATGGCGTTATAGATTTAGTAGAGCTTGAAGAAGATTTTAGTAATAGAGCGTATTATCTGGAGTCAGCAGTAGATATACTAAAAGAAATGGTTAAATTTCATATTGATGCTGCCAATAGATCAAGATATCAAAGAGCTGCTTATTATTGTAGTGTAGTTAAAGACATTCTTTATTATTTAGGTAAGAGAGAAGAATTTGAAGAATATTATAAAGATATTTTGAGCCAAAATAAGAGAAGACCAGCACTACAGGACGAGATGAAAAAGAAAATGGAATAATAAGTTTATAGAAAATAAATCAAATACTAATTGTTACATAAAGATTTATTATTTAATAGATGATGAAAAAAGTATATATACCTTTGATGAAATAGAAAAAAATATATTTGATGAATTTACTAAACTTGTTAAGAAAACTAAGATGCCAATAGAATCACAAAAGCTTATACTAGTTAGAATGTTGAAATCAGTAGATAGTATGACTGGAGGAGCATATGGAAAGTAATATTATTTGGATAATTTTTTGCTTAGGAGCATTAATGAGCATATCAAGTTCAATTGGTAAATTGAGCAATGAGATAAAAAGAACTAATTCAATCTTAGAGAAAATTGCAAAACAAGTAGGAGTTCCAGAACCAAAAGTAGATGATGAGATAAAAGATCTTGTTTCAAGAGGGAAAAAGATTCCAGCAATTAAAAAGTATAGAGAGATTAGTGGTGTTGGGTTAAAGGAAGCAAAGGATTATGTTGATAAACTGATGTAGATAAGAAGTTTAGAGATGGAGTAACTCTGTTAAAAATGAGTTGCTCCATCTATTTTTATTGAGAGAAAACTTACATGTTTCTTGATTTATAAGTGAAAGAATTAAAGAAAAAGATAAAATGAATCGATATTTAAGTATGACACTTTTAAATATGTTACTTGTAATAAGTCATATAGATTCAGTAACAATAGAAAGCACATGGATGTGGAATTACTTAGGAAGGGGTAGGAGAAAGTGGAATGGAAAAACATAAAATTTGAAGGAATAAGTAATATTGAAAAATGTGTTGGAGAGTTTAATATTACTGAAACACTAAAGACACCATATGGTAAATTTAAAATTAAAGTTTATGAAAGACAAAGTGGGAGATACGTAGGATATACAAACCTTTTGTTCAAAAATGAAGATGGATCTGTGGCACCAGGCATTGGCTATGGAAAAACTGTAGGACAAGCAGCTAATGCTACAATTGAGTATTTTCTAAGGATGATTGAGGAGAAGGAAGTTTTAAGTGAAGAGGATTTCAAACGTTCAGATTATTTTGAGTTTTAATTATATGTTATAAATGAAATATTCAATTGAGAAGAGAGTTTTCAAGTTTGTAATAAAAAAATATTCATGATAAACTTTTTCTGTTAACTTAAAAAGGTTTGAGGAGAAGGTGAAATGAAATGAAAAAGTATAATAAGCTTGTAAGAGATAAAATTCCAGAAATAATAAAAAGAACTGGAAAAGAGTGCGAATTTATAATTGCACCTAAAGAAAGAAGATATGAATTTCTAGAAGCAAAGCTTAAAGAAGAAGTAGAGGAATTTTTAGAAGATAAAAACTTAGAAGAATTAGCAGATATAATGGAAGTGCTATTTGGTCTTGCTAATAATTTAGGATACAGTGAAGAAGATCTTCTAAAAATGAGAGAAAAGAAAAAAGAAGAACGTGGTGGATTTAAAGAAGGAATAGTACTTAAATGTGTAAAAACAAATTAAAATATGGAGTAGCTTTATAAAAATGAAGTTACTCTATTTTTTTGTATAGATAAAAACAGTAAGGTTCATTTAGTAAATTTCAAAATAGAAACTTAATTATGGTAGAATAATAATTATAAAGATAAGGAGATATTTATGAAAAGTATTAAAGAAGAATTAATAGATATAGTAGAGCATGAATCAATTGTTGATTTTAAGTACATAAATAGAAATGTTAGTACTGGAGAAGAAAATCATTTATATAAAAAGCTAAAAGAAAGTATTAAAAATGCAAAAGCAATAGATATAATAGTTTCTTTCTTGATGGATTCTGGAGTAAAAATGATTCTAGATGATCTAAAGGAAGCAATAGATAGAAATGTTAGCATTAGAATATTAACAGGAAGCTATCTAAACATCACATCCCCAACTGCTTTATATATGTTAAAAAGAGAACTTAAAGATAAAGTAGATTTAAGATTTTACAATGTACCAAATAAATCATTCCACCCCAAATCATACATATTCCATAATGATGAAGACAGTGAAATCTACATAGGCTCATCAAACCTTTCAAAAGGAGCATTAACAAATTCAATAGAATGGAATTACAGATTTTTAAAATCTCAAAACACAGAAGATTTTAATGCTTTCTATAATGAATTTGAAAATCTTTTTAACAATTATTCAGATATTATAGATGACAATGTAATGAAAGAGTATTCAAAGAACTGGAAAAGACCACAGGTTTATAAAGATATTAAAAAGGCTAAAGAAAATGAAAAGATAAATGTTGATGTGAAAGACATTGAAGGAAATAAGGTAATAGAACTATTTGAGCCTAAAGGAGCACAAATAGAAGCTTTGTATGCATTGGAAAAAACTAGAGAAGAGGGTTTTGATAAAGCATTAGTAGTTGCAGCAACAGGTATAGGGAAAACATATTTAGCTGCTTTTGATTCAATAAAAGCTAATAGAATTCTATTTGTTGCTCATAGAGAAGAAATAATAAAACAAGCAGCTATAAGTTTTAAAAATGTTAGAAAGACTGAAAATATAGGTTTCTTTTATAACAGCATTAAAGAAAAAGATAAAGAAATGGTTTTTGCATTAGTTCAAACTTTAGGTAAAGAAGAATATTTAAATGAAGAATATTTTAATAAAGATTATTTTGATTACATAATAATAGATGAGTTCCATCATGCAGTTTCAAGTAATTACAGAAAAATAATAGATTACTTTACACCAAAGTTTTTACTTGGATTAACAGCAACACCAGAAAGACTAGATTCAAAAGATGTATTTTCACTTTGTGATTATAACACTGTCTATGAAATTAGACTTAGTGAAGCTATAAACAAAGGTTATTTAGTACCCTTTAGATATTATGGAGTTTATGATGAAACAGTGAATTATAATAATGTTCAAATTCAAAGAGGAAAATATAATGAGAAAGAATTAGAAGATGCTTTAATGATTAATAAAAGAGGTGACTTAATTTTAAATCATTATAGAAAATACAATTCTCAAAGAGCTTTAGGTTTTTGTACTTCAAGAAGACATGCTGATTATATGGCAAAATTCTTTATGGAAAATGGGATAAAGGCAGTAGCTGTATATAGTGGAGAAGAGGGAGAATACTCAGCAGATAGAAAAGAGGCAATAAGTAAACTTGCTAAAGGCGATATTCAAGTAATATTTTCTGTAGATATGTTTAATGAAGGCTTAGATATTCCATCAATAGATATGGTAATGTTTTTAAGACCAACAGAATCACCAACAGTATTTTTACAACAGCTAGGAAGAGGTCTTAGAAAATATAAAGATAAGAAATATCTAAATGTATTAGATTTCATAGGAAACTTCAAAAAAGCAGATCTTATGCCATTTTTGCTAAGTGGGAAACAATATTCAAAATTAGAAGCTAAAAAAGGAATATTTAATGAAGAAGAATATCCAGAAGATTGCAGAGTAGATTTTGACTTTAGAATTATGGACATATTCAAAAAATTAGCTGCAAAGGAAATGAAGATAGAAGATCGTATAAAGGAAGAGTACTTTAGAGTTAAAGAAGAATTGAAGCATAGACCAAGTAGAGTGGAATTCTTCAATAATATAGATGATGAAATTTATACAGCTATTAAGAAAGTGAAAAGTTCCCTAAATCCTTTTAATGATTATTTAGGATTCTTAAAGAATAATAGAGAATTGTTTGAAGAGGAACAAACTTTAGTTAGTAGTAAGGGTTATAATTTTATAAAAATGCTCGAAAATACTAGTATGAGCAAAAGTTATAAGATGCCTATTTTACTTGCTTTTTATAATGAAGGTAATGTGAAGATGGAAATTGATGAAGATGATATTTATAAGAGCTTCTATGAATTCTACCATAAAGGGTCTAATAAGGTGGATATGCTAAGACACAAAAGCACAGCTGATTTTGAAAATTGGGATAAGGCGAAGTTTGTGAAGCTTGCTAAGGATAATCCTGTTAAGTTTCTTCTTAAGAGTGAGGGGGAATTCTTTAGGACTTTTGAGGGAGTTGTTATGGTTTTGGATGAAGAGCTTAGGGGGATTGTTTCTGATGAGAAGTTTGTGGAGCATATGAGGGATGCTATTTGGTTTAGGGTTCAGAAGTATTATGATGAGAGAAATCTAGAGTTAAATGTTAAATAGAACTTTTATTTTGGGTATGTATAAAATCAAGTTCTATAATTTTAAATTCATATGAATTAGATTATAATTTATTTAAAGCATATGTAATTAAGAGAAACTTAGAATAGCATTTTTAGCTTAAGATATTAATTAAAAGGAGGAGAAAATAAAATGCCATCAAGTATATATAAAACAAAAGAAGAAGTGCTAGTAAGGGGAAGGGAAGTAATAGGTGTTCCGTTTAAGGATATAGATAAGTCGGACAAGCTTAAGGAAGTAAAAGGTGGTGCTGGGAAAATGATTGAACAAGATTGGTTTAGCATCGAAAATAATAGTGAGTCTGAACCAGATTTTGTAGAAGCTGGAGTTGAATTGAAAGTAACACCTTATTTTATTAATTCAAAAGGGATAAGAGCTAAAGAAAGATTAGTTTGCAATATAATTAATTATGAAAAAGAGAATTTAGATGATTTTTATAAAAGTAGCTATTGGAAAAAGAATGAAACAACATTATTAATGTCATACCATGATGTATCACCTGAAATTAATGCTCAAAGAAAAAAAGAGAAAAAGAATAGTTTATCAGCTGAAGAGAAGTATGAATTAAAAAAACAGTTTACAATAGAGGAAGTAGCATTATTTAAAATTCCTGAAAAAGATTTAAAAATTATAAAAAATGATTGGATGATTATAGCAGATAAAATAAAAAATAATAATGCCCATGAACTATCAGAAAGTGATACTATGTATTTAGCTGCATGTACAAAGGGGTCTACTGCAGAAAAATCATTAAGAAAACAACGTGATGTTAATGCTGTTAAAGCAAGAGAAAGAGCATACTCATTAAAACCTTCATACATGACATATATTCTTAATTCATATATATATGGAGAAGAAATTGATGAAAATATTATTAAAGATACTGAAAATATTGATAATATAGATTTAGAAGAATATTTAAGGAATAAGCTAAAGCCATACTTTGGCAAAAGTCAAGCAGAAATGAAAAAAGAATTAGGAATTAGTAGCAATTCGAAATCGTTAAATCAATTGTTGATATCAAAAGCTCTAAATATTACAGATGTAGAAAATAGTTCAGAGTTTAAAAAAGCTGGAATAAAAATAAAAACAATAAGAGTTGAACATGATGGGAATAAAATTGAACAACATATGTCATTTCCTTATGTTAAGTTTATGGATTTAATAAATGAAGAATGGGAAGAATCTAGTACAAAAGAGAATATGATTGAGCAAAAATATATGCTTGTAATCTTTAAGAAGGATGAAATGTATAATAAGGATAAAAACAATAAAGAATATACTCAAAATCATCTGTTTTTTAACAATATAATGTTGTGGCAGGTATCAGAAAGTGATGCTGCTGAAGTAAAGAAGGTATGGGAAAAAGCAAGAGAAGTTATTAAAGAGGGTGCTGGGTTAAGAGAAAAAACTTGGGGGAATAGAACTAGAATGGAAAATGATTTGCCTAAAGCAAGTGAAAATAGAGTTTCACACATGAGACCTCATACAAGTAAATCAGGATATACAGCAGATAGTCCTTATGGAGATTTATTACCATCAGGAAGATATATGACTAAACAATGCTTTTGGTTTAATAGAGAATTTATACTAGAACAGATAAAAAATAATATCCTATAAAATAGGACAAGTATTCTTGCCTATGAAGAAAATATGCTTTTGTAATTATGCTATATAGAAATAAATGGGCAATTTATTATTTTATACTTTCAAAAGTAAAATAATGCTTGAATAATAGTTAGATTTGTAGTAATAATATTAAAAGAGATTAAGAACGAATGTTCGAGAAGTAACTTTGATAATAGTATAGAATTTTATACTAGAGTAATTTTTATTTTCTCTAAAATATAGTATAATCAAAAAGTCATATGAGGAGGCTAAAACATGAAATATACAATTTGTGAATTATTTGCTGGGGTTGGCGGATTTAGAGTAGGCTTTGAAAAAAGTTCATCTGATTGGAAAACAGTTTGGTTCAATCAATGGGAGCCTAGCAAAAAAGTTCAACATGCGTTTGAATGTTATAGGAGTCATTTTGAAGCCTTTGGGGGAGTAGATGAGTTAAGCAATACAGATATATCACAAGTTCCAGCAGGACATATTCCAAATCATACTATATTGGTTGGGGGATTCCCGTGCCAAGATTATTCAGTGGCTAGCACTGGAGCAAAAGGAATACAGGGCAAAAAAGGTGTATTATGGTGGGAAATTGAAAGAATTTTAAAAGAAAAGAGACCTCCTTTTGTGCTTTTGGAGAATGTGGATAGATTACTTAAATCTCCAACAAAACAACGTGGTCGTGATTTTGGAATTATAATAAATTGTCTAGCTAAACTAGGATATTCAGTTGAGTGGAGAGTTATAAATGCAGCAGAGTATGGTTTTCAGCAAAGAAGAAGACGTATTTTTATTTTTGCGGTACATAATACAACAAATTATTATAAAAGTTTAAAAGAACAAAGTGTTTATAATCAACTTCAAAATAAAGGTTTCTTTGGGTCTATATTTAATGTAGAAACTTTTTCTGAGGAATTAATTAGTAGCATAGATATTAAAAAGCTATATGATTTAGATACACTTAAAGTTTCTGATGAGTTTAAGTTTGAATTTAAAAATTCTGGTGTGTATAGAGATGGAATTATATCTACAATTGAAACTATACCAGGAGATATAATAACAGAGAAGCAGTTAACATTAAATGATATATTGGAAAAACAGGTTGACGAAAAGTATATTTTATCTGGTGATGATTTAGAAAAGTGGACGTATATGAAAGGCCCAAAAGCTATTAATAGAACGTCTAAAGATGGACATAAATACGTATTTAGAGAAGGTGGAATATCCTTTCCTGATCCACTAGATAAGCCAGCACGAACTATGCTTACAAGTGAAGGTAGTAAAAACAGAAGTACTCATGTTGTTAAAGATATTTCAACTGGTAATTTAAGAATATTAACTCCATTAGAATGTGAGAGAATAAATGGTTTCCCAGATAATTGGACTGATACTGCAATGACGCAATCATTTAGATACTTTTGTATGGGGAATGCACTAGTTGTAAATTTAATAGAGCATATGGGAAAGAAATTACATGAGATAGTAAAACAAGAGAAGTAGTTAAGCAAATTAATTATAGTAATGAAGTATGAGTAAAACAGTAGTCAATTTTGTTTGATAGACAGAATTAACTACTGTTTTTTGATTATAAAATTTTATATGAAAAATTAGTATAGTTACATATAGTTAACTTTTATACTTATGAGCATAATTAATTTATATAATAATAGATATGTATATTTCTAATTAATTATACAAGAATTAATGATTTGTTTATAAGAATTAACTATAATAAGAAAATTATATTTTCTATATAAAAGGGAAAAATAAATAGTAATTTATTAATTAATGGAGTTGATTTAATGAGTTATTATTTAGCACCAGGAAATTATAGAAATATTGAACAATCAATTCTTAATCCAATTAATAAAAATTATTTAGATATTAATGATAAATCTAAGTATATATATGCATGGGCAATATCAACTAAGAATAAATGTAAAAAGTATTCAAATGATATTAAAAAAGGTGATGTAATAGCTATATATGCTACTGATAACAAGTCTGATAATAATTTATATTATGGAGTTGTAAAAAATAAGATTATTGGAAAACATTTTCCTGAACAAATATGGGGTGATAGTTCAAAGAGTGATTATGAATGTACAATACTTATAGAAAAAATAGAAAAAGTTAAAATTAGTAAACAAGAAATATTAAATGTTTTAGATTATGATAGATTGTGTGGGATAACATTATTAAGAGATGAAAAAGAAGAGAGATTAAAATATATTTTAAGATATTATTCAGCTATACATAATAAAAAAAATGATGATGAAAAATTGATTAAAAAGTATTGGGAGTGCTCAAGTGATGAAATAGAGATTGAATGGGATACTAGTAATATAAACAGAAAAGAACAAAATTTAGAAAAAGGTAGTAAACCAATAAATAATAAAATCAATTCATATAGTTCATCAAAAATTGATGGATTAACAGGTGAAAAGGCGGCTTATATTTTTTTAAAAAGAGAATTTAAGAATATATTAAAAATTTTAAAGATAAATAAAGATAAAAATATAGAAATAATTTGGTTCAATCATGATTTAGAGATAAGGAATGATAATGAAGAGGATAAGTCTGTAGGAAAGGGATATGATATTGAAGTTGATATGGAAAAAGTTAAATACAAGTTTGAGGTTAAAAGTAGTAAGAATAAAGTAAATGAAGTTGTATTAACAAGAAATGAGCTTATTGAGATGAAAAAAAGTTCTGATAAGTATTTTATAATATTAGTAAATGACTTACTTACAAAACCAAAAGTGAGAATTATCAAAAACTTTTCAGAAGAATTTTCAGAGGAATATTTAAAAATGACAAGTGAGCATAAATTGTATATTAACAATGTCAATTATAAGTATTACTTAATTTTATGAATAATTTTGCAATACACTTAATATTAATTAGGGAATTAATTAATATTAGGTGTATTATTTTTATGAGTAGTAAAAAATTTATATTAGATTCACCAATAAATTGGTATGGTGGAAAAGGTGGAGATGTTCAAAGGAAACTTCTGAATAAGATAATATATTATATAGAACAAGCAAATAGTAATATTTTTGTGGATATATTTGCAGGGAGTGGAATAGTATCATTAAATGTAGAAAAACCAATTATAATTTATAATGATATAAATAAAAAACTAATTAATTTTTTTAATGTATTGAGAGACTATGAGCTAAGCGAAAAGTTAGTGAGGAGGTTGTCATTAACTTTATATAGTAAAGGAGAGTATGAATTATTACAAAGTCAGTTAGATATAAATTGCGGAATGGTAGAAAATGCAGCAAAATTCTATGTTGCAACAATGCAAAGTATTAATGCTAGTGGTGCTATGATAAAAAAACAAACTTGGAGAAATAGTAAAAGTAAAAGTAGACGAGGAATGGCTCAATGTGTTAGTAGTTGGTTGAGAAATATAGATGAAAATTTACCAGACGTAGTGGAAAAGTTTAGAGAAATGCAAGTTACTAATTATGATGTATTTGAATGCATAGATAAATATGATAAAGAAAATGTTGTTTTCTATTTTGATCCACCATATATTCAGGATGAAAGAATTTATAAAAAAGTATATTCAAATGAATTTACATTAAAAAATCATAAAGAGTTAATTAATAAGTTGCTAACATTAAAAGGAAAGTCAGTAATTAGTGGTTATGATAGTAGTATATATGATAACCTTGTTGAAAATGGTTGGAGAAAAGAGATTATTAAATCTAAAACTTCAGCAACTATAAATAATAAAAAAAGAATAAATAGAGATAGTAATGAAGTTATTTGGTATAAAATTTAGTTTTCAATTAAAATAAGACAAGCTGTGAAAAAATTAAATAACTAAGAGAGCTAAATTTCTTGTAAAAGATTATATTTAAATGGGATGTAAAATCTAAATTTAGGAAATTAAAATTAACAGATAAACATAAGTATATAAGCTGAGATTTCATTATTTTATAAGGAATCTCAGCTTTAGCTATATGATATAATAAAAAAAACACATAGAACAGAAAAAGGGGAAAAGAAAAGTGATTGTATATCAAGCAAGCAAAAAAGATTTCATGGATCACGTAACCAATGATGAAATTAGCATTCTAATAGATAGAGAATACAAAAATAAAATAGGAAAATCCAGAGAAGCAGAATTCAGAGCATGGGATAGATCAATGCTTTATATGTACAAAGCACTTAACACAGATGATATTCCAGATGAATGTGGAGTTGCCATAGAATACAGAATTCCTGCTACATCAAAAAGAGTAGATTTTATCCTAACTGGTCTTGATGAAGAGGAAAAAGAAAATGTAATCATTGTAGAACTTAAACAGTGGGATGAAGTAGAAGCGGTAGAAGATGAAGATGCCATAGTAAAAACTGCAATGAGAAGAAATAGTAAAGTAAAAACAGCTCATCCATCCTACCAAGCATGGTCATATGCCAGTTTAATAGGAGATTACAATGATGCAGTAGAAAAAGAAAATATAAAACTACATCCTTGTGCATATTTACATAACTACATAAAGAAAGAAGAAAATGATCCTCTTGAAGCAGAAGTTTACACTGATTGGATTAACAAAGCTCCAGCATATACAAAAGGTGATGTTATAAAGCTTAGAGAATTCATCTGTAAATATGTAAAGAAGGCAGACCAAGGAAAAGGTATTTACTACATAGAAGGTGGTAAAATCCGTCCATCAAAGTCACTTCAAGATGCTCTTAAAGTTATGCTAGATGGAAATGA
Source organism: Clostridium sp. SHJSY1 (assembly GCF_031626875.1). Lineage (NCBI taxonomy): Bacteria > Bacillati > Bacillota > Clostridia > Eubacteriales > Clostridiaceae > Clostridium > Clostridium sp. SHJSY1. The sequence continues at coordinate 31,009 of NZ_JANDMF010000017.1, read as the reverse complement.
AGAGTTTGTAATGATAGATGATCAAAAAGTTGCTTATGAAAGCATTATAAGAACTGTTCGTAACGCTATTAAAAATAATGAAAAGAAAACAATAATTATAGAAGGTGGCCCAGGCACAGGAAAGTCAGTATTAGCCATAAATCTTCTAGTTAAAATATGCAATATGGATTTAAATTGTCAGTATGTAACTAAAAATGCTGCACCTAGAGCTGTTTATACAGAAAAGCTTAAGGGGAATTATACTCAAAAATATATTAATAACTTATTCAAAGGCTCAGGTGTTTATACTGAGACCACAGAAAATGAAATAGATGTTTTAATAGTAGATGAAGCTCATAGACTTAATGCAAAATCAGGTATGTTTAAAAATAAAGGTGAGAATCAAATCAAAGAAATTATAAATACAGCAAGAGTATCTATTTTCTTTGTAGATAATAATCAAAAAGTCACTATGGATGATATAGGTAGCATAGAAGAAGTAGAAAAACATGCAAAAGCACTAGCTGTAAAAACTAGAAAGTTAAAGCTTACATCACAATTTAGATGTAATGGCTCTGATGGATATATCTCTTGGCTTGATGATATTTTAGAAATAAGAGAAACAGGAAACTTTGATGGCTTTGAATTTGATTTTGACTTTAAGGTATTTGATAATCCAACAGAGATGAGAAAGGCAATAGAAGAGAAAAATAAAATCAATAATAAGGCAAGACTTCTTGCAGGATATTGCTATGAATGGATAACCAAAAAGCAAAACTATGATAAATATGATATAGAGTTTCCAGAATATGATTTCAAAATGAAGTGGAATCTAAGCAATAGCACAACATGGGCAATTGACAAAGAATCTGTAAATCAATGTGGCTGCATACACACTTCCCAAGGTCTTGAGTTTGAATATGTTGGAGTAATAATAGGTAATGATTTAAGATTTGAAGATGGAAAGATAGTAACAGATTTCACTAAAAGAGCAAAAACAGATAAAAGCTTAAATGGAATTAAGAAGCTATATAAAGAAGACAAAGAAAAGGCTCTAAAGATTAGTGATGAGTTAATCAAAAATACTTACAGAATCCTTATGACTAGAGGGCTAAAAGGATGTTATGTTTGGTGTGAAGATAAAGCTCTTAGTGATTATTTTAAGGAAAGAATCAATCTCTTTAGCCATCAAATTGGGGTTAAGGAAATTGAAAAGGGAAAAGTTTTAAATAGGTAGAATATATGATTGAATATAAAGATGGAAAAGAAGCAAAGAGAAATTATAATTATTTAGGTTTATTTTTTATAAAAGTTTGATATAATATAAGTAAGATTCTAAATCTATGATTTAGCAAATCGCACTTATACAGAGTGCAAATAAGAAAAGCTTAGTGCGTCAACACTAAGCTAAGCTTTAGAACCGTTTATTTTGGTTTAGGGCTATTGGATTAAATTAATTGAAGATTAATTAAGAAAAAGTGCTACTCTTTGCAGGATGGGGCACTTTTTTCTTTGCTTTTAACTTCTATATCAAGACCAATAAATTTAATCTTAATTTTTAAATGATTTATAAAAAGATTATGTTTTAGAATTAATCTAATTATATAGACAATCGATATACATTTTATAAAAGTATCAAACATATCCAATACCACCTCCTAGCTATAGTGAAATGATTCACCAATAGCCCAAGGAGGATAAAACGTTCAAAACCCCCGTAGCCATCCAACTACGGCTTTTTTATTGTGATTTTAATATTATACCATAATTATGTAGATAGGATATAAAAAAATAAACGAAAAGAACAAATTAAGCATTAATTTTATTTATGATATACTAATTATAAAACTTAACTCGTATAATATAGATTTGTAAAAGGGTGGTATAATATTGAAACAAGGAATTTATGGGCGAGTAATAAGCTTTGCTTTTGATTATATATAAGATAGGAATGTGAGAAATGAAATATAATATTGAAAATACATTAAATGATTTTGAAAAATTTATAGAATTTAATGAAATTGAAAAACCAATACTAACAGCTCAAAAAGAAGTATTAGGTAAAAAGGATTCTTTTAAGCTAAATGAACGTCTTATATACAAAAAAGATGTAGAGGCTCCAACTCTTAATCAAGATAAATATCCAGTTATAGAATTTATGTTCACTTTAGCTCTAGACAGTAAGCTGTATATAAAAGGTGGAGATGAAAAAGGAAAGTTAAGGCTCATTGAGACTGATAGAATGGAAAGTTATAAAAGCTTAAATAAATATGAAAAGTATGTTTTCTTATTGCAAACATTTTGGACTAAATATAAGTTTAAAGATAAATTTGGTAGATGGATAAATGTTCTTAATTTCTATAACACTTTAGATAATATATCTGAGTCTGAGGAAGGCGAGAGAATTATAAACGAAAATGCTACTGATATAATGTTTTCAGAAGGAGCAGAGTTTTTTCATCACCTAAAATTCTTTGGATTTGGTGAAATAGAATTAATTGATGGTGCAAAGGGCAAGTATGAAGATTCTGTAAAAGCATTTTTACCTAATGAATTTGGAATAGAAGTAATTAGTTTTTTAGTGGAAGAGGCATTAATCCTTTGGGGAATTGATGACTTGGAGTTACTTTTGAATAAAATAGGATTTAAAATGAGAGCAAATAAAGATGAGGCTTTTGAAAGATTTCAATATCTTTTCGTTGATGAGCCTGTAAATAATACAGTAGATGATAATTATATGATGGATGCAAAGGGTGTTTATACTTTTAAGGTAAGTTTATCAAAAACAGTATGGAGAAAAATAAGTTTGTCACATACTCATACTTTAGGAGATTTACATAATTCCATTCAACAAGCATTTAGTTTTGATAATGATCATCTTTATGTCTTTTATATAGGTGGTAACAGAAGAACAGGAATGCCAGTATATTGTGAATATGCAAGAAATTTTAGTTATGAAGATGATGAAGATGAGGAGGTAGCAGAGAATACAACAATAGCTTCTTTAGATTTATACGAAGGTGAGATAATGGTATACCTTTATGATTTTGGAGATCAATGGAAATTTGATTTAGAACTTATAAATATAGATGAAGAATCTCCTTTATTGTTAAAACCTACAGTTATAGAAGAAAAAGGTAAGTCGCCTAGTCAATACTAGATTCAGATTAAATTAATTGAATATTAATTAAAAAAAGTGCTACTTTTTGGAGGGGGGAGCACTTTTTTCTTTGTACAATTCATTTGTAAAAAAAATCAAAAAATGTATTGACTATATATCAGAGCGATATATATACAAATGAAATGGAGTGAATTTAAATTGGCAAAAACAAATAAAACAAAATATGCTTTGTTAGGTGCATTAAGTTTAATGTCTGGATCTGGATATGATATAAAAAAGTTTTGTGATTCTTCTATAGGACATTTCTGGAATGAAAATTATGGCCATATATATCCTGTACTACAAAAAATGGAACAGGAAGAATTGATAACAAAGCAAGTAGAGCAAACTGAAGGAAGACCAGCAAAAATGTGTATTCTATTACAGAAAAAGGGAGAGTAGAATTAGAAGAATGGCTATTAGCCCCTATAGAATCTGAACCAGTCAGATCTGAATTACTACTAAAGATATTTTGGTCTGAAAATATACCAGCTGCAAATCTTATTGAAAAACTTCAAAGAATAAAAAAAGAAAGTGAAGAAAGAATTTCCCAATATTCAAACATTGAGAATTTAATAAAGACTAAAAATCAAGAAGTATCTAAAAAAACTTTAGTATTATGGACTACTACACTTAGTTATGGAAAGCATGCTGAGGAAGCAAAGATAAAGTGGTGTGAAGAAACATTAAAAAACTTAGAAGAAATAAAAGATTATAAAGTATCAGAGGCAGCGTATAATTATATACGCTACTCCTTTATATTACTTCAAGTAATAGTAGAACAATCTTACTTGAGAAACTTGCCAGAAGAGTTTAAAATGACAGCTAAATACAAAAAAACTTGGATAATACTTAGTATTGCTTGGGGTGTCTTAAATATAAGTCAAGCCGCAGTAAGAATAGTGTTATTACATTCAGTATCTATGAGTTCATACTATACAATTAATACTCTTTACAGCAATATTTCTACTCCTGCCCTTATAGCAATTTCTATAGCTTTTCCTAGATGGTATTGGAAAACTGAGAAGAATAAGAATTAATAGGAAGTTATATGATTTATAAGGAGTTTAGGAATATTAAGAGTATTTTTACTAAAGATAAATATTAACTAAAAGATCTAAATCTCGTAATCATTTTAATAGCGATTTTTTGTTAATTAATTTACTAAGTTTTACCTAAGATAATAACTTCATAGTTTTAAGTTGTTTGTAAGGGATAAAAAGTGGATTTTTTGGTTAGTATTTATAAATTTTTATAATAAAAAAGATAGAATTCTTGTTGTTACAAGGAAAATCTATCTTTTTTTAGGTTAAAAAATTAATATGTGAAAAGGTGCTAAAGTAAGTATAAATTATGCATGTAAAATACTTACTTAAGATGAATTTATTTAGCTATGAATTAATTATAAAAAGTTTCGATAAAAAATTATAGGTAACTAAAAAGTTAAATGGGGTAGCTTATGGAGAATGTTATAGATTTAATTAGAAGAAAAGATTTAAAATATGATGCAAAAAAAGTTAATGCTGACAATGTAGAAATACAATATATGTATGCGAAAATGTATTTTAATGGAGATGGCGTTGAAGTTAATTATGAAGAAGGAATTAAGTGGCTTAATATAGCTGCTGAAAATGGACATGGAGAAGCTCAATGTCATTTGGGGGCATGTTATTATAATGGAGAGAAATTAGAAAGAGATTATAATAAAGCGGTAGAATTATTTACGATGGCTAAAGAAAATAAAAATCCTTTAGCATATGTGTGCCTAGGATTAGCATATCTTGAAGGAAATGGTGTGAAAAAGAAGAATAGAAAAAAAGCTTATGAGTACTTTAAGAAAGCACATAAACTTGCTGAGCCTATAGGAACCTATCGTCTTGCAAACTGTTATTATATAGGTATTGGAGTAGAAAAAAATCTATTGAAAGCTCTCAATTATTATGAGAAAGCTATTAAAAATGGATATACAGATGATATAAAAATTTTCTTATTATGTCTTAAAGAATCTGTGGATAAATTTGAATCTTTTAAAAATGAAATTAAAGATGGTGATGGAGCAGAATTTAGAGATTTTTTTGAGTTAAACAAAAAGATAACGGTGTTTTCAGATTTTGTGGAGTTGCTAAAGTAGTAAAAATGAAGTGGTGCATTTAGTTATAATAAGATCAAATGCACCACTTTATTTATGTTAAACTATGATTATGCTTCTACAAGATGTTTACTTGCAAAATAAAGTATTAGAAAAATTGGAAGCAAAATATATATTGGAACTGAAAAAAGTATTACATTTTTAAATAATAATCCAATTAGTACTAAAGAACCTATAAATAGCATCATAATAACCCACATTACCAAAAATTCAATAACAGATTGCTTTTTTGTATATTCCTTAAAACTTTGGAGTCTTGTCCATGTGAATGCAGCTAGTGTTAGAGGAATAACTAGAATTAATTCTAGAACTATAATAGGAGTAATAAACATATTTAAGCTAAAATTAGATAAACCATTCTTTAATATAGATTGGAGATTTTGTGAAAGATATGCTATTGAAAAAAGTATTGTTAGTCCTAAAGCACCATAGTATACATATTGTCCTATAAGACTAAATTTGCTATAAGTAGATTTATAAGTATCTACAATTTCTTTGCAATAACCTTTTATATCACTTGTACCCAAATAAGTTTCTATAGAAATATTTTGATGTTCAGCAGAAATAAAATTATCTAGTGTTTGTTGAAGAAATTCTTCTGCATCTCTTGTTTTTATGTTAGAGCTTCTAATATAAATTATTATTCCATCAAATATTTTTCTGTTCTCTTCAGATAAATTTTCTTTTGCTTTGTTCAGCCCCATAATTAATTCTTTCATATTACTCATTTCTGTTATCCTCCCATATATTTTTTACTGTGGTCACTATGTCATTCCAAGAAGTATCAAATTCTTTAAGTTCAGTTTTACCTTTTTCTGTTAGAGAAAAATATTTTCGTTTAGGACCAAAAGGGGAGTCCCTTAATTCAGACTTGAGTAATCCATTCTTTTCAAGTCTAATTAGTAAAGGATGAAGAGTTCCTTCTGATATATTTTCAAAGCCATAATCTTTCATTATATTGTAAAGCTCATAACCGTAAGTTTCTCTATTTTTAATAACTTTTAGGATGCAACCTTCTAATACACCCTTTAATAATTGTGAAGTATTTGCCATATGTTCACCTACCTTATAATACAACCTAGTGATTTCATTATAATCCTACTAGGTTGCATTGTAAAGTAGTGGAGAGAAAAAATGTATTTTTATTAGGATGACATTGATATTGAAAATAGATTTAGTTTTAAGAAATACTTCTGATTGTATATATTAAATTCCAAAAGGCTTAAAGCAGGTTGGTATAATTTAAAATTAGGTTTTTTAGTTATATAGGGGTATAATAAGAATATAGGGAATTTAATAAAAAATAGAATTAGAGCAGAGTGAATATGTGTTGATAGATGTTGATAAACATATACTTAATAAATTTAAGTATATTTATGCATCCAAAAAGGAGCGAATAATTACGGTGGTTAACCTAATTCACACTGTACATGAAGCTATTCATAAACTATAGGGAGTTCCTTTAGAAGCTTATGATATTATAAAACTTATGATAAAGTTGCTAATGATAAAGGGCAAAAACTTTTACAAGGTTTAATAAAGTTAATTTTAAATTAAACTTAAGTGAAAGTATAGCTGAATTATTTTTAAAATTTAAGTTTGAGCTAAATAATGCTCAATATAAAGCAATTACCGATGGTAATGCATGGAGGTTGGAATGAAAAAATTAAGAAGTAATTTAAAAAAGGAAGAAATAGCTTTATCTAAAGGTTATAGGAAATGGTTTAGAGTAGTAGATAATGAAATTAGGCTGTTTATTAATGAAAAAGAAAGAAATGATGATAAAAAACTTATAAGTAAGATATATTGGAAAGAAAATAGAGCTGAGATATGTATTGGTAATCTTGAGGATGGGCAAAAGTTTTATGAGGATCATAAGCATTTAGATGTTAAGTTCTTTGTAAAAGCTGATGTTGAAACTATATATAGTGAATATGAAGTTTTAGGCTGGAATTTCAATAAAAATGGAGTTCAAGTTAAATTAGGAGAAAGTACACATTAAAAGAATTAGGATCTATTTTTAGGCTTTTTAATTCAAAGCTGGTAGATAAAATGGCAAGATATATTAGAATATTTGTATGATAAAAAAGAACGCAACTTAAGATTTAGGTTGCATTTTTTTATGTGTTAATCTACAAGAGTATTTTTCAGATTAATACTATCACTACTAGCAACATCTAATCTCTTAATAATGGAGATGAACCTAAAAGTATAGTTTTAGATGATGGTGAAGTTGTCAATCCAACTGAACCAGATTTATAATAATATCCTTCTTATTAATAAATTAAGGAAAATTAAAGTTTAAAAAAAAATTAACGAAATATAATCTATGGATAAAATTTCAATATTATGTAATATGAGAGAACGAAAAATATAGGAGGAATATTTATGTTAATTAATGGAGGTGTAGGAAGCGGTAATGTCACTAATCAAAATAAATCACTTTCAATTAAGACAAGCCAAGATTCTTTAATTAGCTCTTTAATGAAGCAAAAAGAAAACTTGGAAAAGCAAGTTAAGGATTTACAGAAAAGTTCTAATGGAATGACAGCAGAGTCTACACAAAGTCAGATTAAGGAATTACAAAAACAAATTGAAGATATTAATGCACAAATATCTAAAGCTCAATCAGAGAAAATTAGTGATAAAATTAATCCAAAACAAGATGAAATTCAATCACCTAAAAATATTTCTGACAAAATAATTTCCCTTGATAAAAATAATAATAATATCAAAGGTAATTATAAAACTAAAAAGAACTTAGAAGGTAGTGCGAGGGTATTAGAAGGTGAAGTAAAATTAGATAAAATGCGTGGTGTGGATACGACAAAAAAAGAAGATAAGTTAGACAACATAAAAGAAAGTATTGCAAATATTAATTCTAAGTTTGGTAGTGAATTTAAAAAGTTAAACAAACTGACAAAAGTATCAAAAGAGCAAGAGGACACATCTAATGATAAAGAGAAAGAAGTCTTAGAAAGCTATGATACTGGTGAGTTAATAAATATAACAAAATAGAGATACATATTAAAGCTGAGTTTTATAAAATAATAAACTTCAGCTTTAATTTTATTATTTTAGTTAACATTTTTGCAGATTCAGGATATGATATAATTTTAGGGAAATGAAAAAATAGGAGAAATATAAAAGTGGTGTTTAAGAATATAGAGACTAAAGAAAATATAGAAAATCATTTAGAACATATAAGTCACAAAGAAATAAATCAAATTGAATTTTTAATTAATAACAAGCTAATAGTTAATGATGAAAATAGAAATTTATTAAATGAGCTTAAAAAATGTTTAAGTGAGTGTGAAAAATTTTATTTTAGTGTAGCTTTTATTAATTTTAGTGGCCTCCAACTTTTATTAGATTCTTTTAAAAAAGTTGAAGAAAGAGGTGCTTCAGGAAAGATAGTAACATCAACTTATCTTAACTTTACAGAACCAAAAGCTCTTGAAAGGATAAGAAAATTTAACAACATAGATTTAAAAGTCTTTATTGCTGATAAAAATAAGGGATTTCATACCAAGGCCTATATTTTTGAAAATAAGGAAGAGTACAAGATAATTATAGGATCTTCCAACATAACTCAAAGAGCATTAAAAAGTAATATAGAATGGAATGTTAAAGTTATTTCTAAAAAGGATGATAGTTTTACTAGAGAAGTATTAGAGGAATATTTAAATATATGGGAAACTACTAATTTGGTAGATGATGAGTTTCTTAATAGATATAGTAGTTTTTTAAAAGAGATTAAAAAGTCAAAATCCAATAATACTTTAGAATTTAGTGATTATGAGATTATATCTCCAAATGATATGCAGAAGAGAGCTATAGAAAATTTAAATAGATTAAGGGCTTCTGGTGAAAAAAGAGCACTAGTTATAGCTGCAACAGGTACAGGAAAGACCTATATGTCTGCTTTTGATGTTATGAACTATAATCCTAATAAAATATTATTTATAGTTCACAGAGAGGAAATTTTAAGAACAGCTGAGAAAACTTTTAAAAGATTAGTGAAAAATAAAAATAAAACAACAGGATTATTAACAGGTTCAAGTAAAGAATTTAGTTCAGATTATTTGTTTTCAACAATACAATCAATTAATAATAATCTAGAAAGTTTTAAAAGAGATGAATTTGACTACATTATAATAGATGAAGCCCATCATGCTGCAAGTCCTTCTTATGAAAAAATTATTGATTATTTTAGTCCTAAATTTTTATTGGGAATGACAGCTACACCAGAAAGATGTGATAGTGGCGATATTTTTCAGGTGTTTAATAATAATGTAGCTTTAGAAGTAAGGCTTAGGGAAGCATTAGAATTAGATCTAGTTATACCATTTCATTATTTTGGAATCACAGATGTGGATGGAATTGATTTAAGTGATGTGAAGATAAATGATGTAGATGAAATAGTTAAAAGATTAAAAGTTAATGAAAGAGTAGATTTTATAATAGAGAAAATGAACTTCTATGGATATGATGGAGAAAATCTAAAGTGTGTAGGATTTTGTGCTAGCATTGAACATGCTGAGTATATGGCAGATGAATTTAATAAAAGAGGAATAAATAGTATAGCATTAACAGGTAAGAATTCAGCTGATGAAAGAGAGAATTATATTAAGAAACTGGAATCTGATGAGGATGATTTAGAAGTTATTTTTACTGTGGATATTTTTAATGAAGGTGTGGATATTCCAGCCATTAATTTAGTTCTTATGCTTAGACCAACTAGCTCACCTATAATATTTATACAACAACTTGGTAGAGGCCTTAGAAAGCATAAAGATAAAACTTTTCTTACTGTATTAGATTTTATAGGCAATCATAAGAAAGCTTTTTTAATAGCTATAGCTTTAAATGGTTCAAGATTTTATGATAAGGATAGTATAAAGGTAGCTGTGGCAACTGCTTTTGGAAATATACCAGGATGCACAAATATTCAGATGGATAGAATAGTTCAAGAGAGAATATTAGAGCAATTAAATGAAGAAAATTTTAATACTATGAGATATTTAAAAGAAGAGTATATGGAATTTAAGAAGATGAATGGTGGTAAAGTGCCATATTTTCTTATGGATTATATGAAATATGAAGGAGCACCAAATCCTTTGAAGTTCTTAAATAAGGAAAAAACTTATACTAATTTTGTAGCCAAAGTTGAAAATGATGATGAACTTAAAACTTTATTAGAGGAAGATGGTTTCTTTAAAATACTAAAGGAACTTACAGATAAGTTGCCTATAAAAAGACCATATGAATTTAGTATAGTGAGATATCTTTTAAATCATGAAAATATAAATTTAACTCAAGCTAAAAATGAAATATTGAAATATATAGATAATATAGATGAGGAGAGTATAGTTCATTCTTTTCAATGCTTAAATCAAAATTATTATGATTCAGCTCAAGTTAAAAATAATATTAAATGTTTTGACTTAATAGATGATACTTTAAATAGTACATGGGATTTTAAAAAGGTTGTTTATGATAAAAAGTATAAAAAGTATATAGAAGATATAATTAATTATGGACTTATTTCATATGAAAAAAGATTTGGAAATGAGTACTATGGAGTACCTTTCTTTAAATTATATGAGCAATATCGAATGGTAGATGCTGCATTACTTTCAAATTATACTAAGATTCATAGTTCTTTTAGAGGAAGTGGACTTATTACAAATGGAAATGAATATTTCATCTTTGTAGATTTACATAAGGAAGAGGGGATTAAGGAAAGTATCAATTATAAAGATAAATTTATAGATAAAAAATACTTCCAATGGCAAAGTCCAAATAGTACTTCTCAAAGCTCTGAAAGAGGGAAAAATATTATTTCTAATGTGGATAGAAATATTAATTTACATATTTTTATAAGAAAGTATAAAGAAATTGATGGTGTGGTAGAACCTTATATTTATATAGGTAAAGGTGATGCAGTTGAATTTGAAGGAGAAAAGCCTATAACTGTTAAAATGAAACTTAAAAATGAAGTGCCAACAAGTATATATACTGAGTTTATTAAAAAGGTATAGCAAAAATTTGCTATACCTTTTCTGAAATTAATTGTTCTACAGCAGGAACATCTGCTGGAGCCCATTTTAGGGAAGATAAATTTTCTCTATGTAACCATATTAGTTTTGAATGTTCATTTGCTGTAGGTGTTTTAGAGATTAATTTACACTTAACAGTAATTAAGTTCACTATAAAATTATCATATTCATGAGTATTATCGTGGAATATATCAATAAATTTTATATCACAAGCTAACTCTTCTTTGATTTCTCTTTCTATAGCCTGACCTATTGTTTCATTTGGTTCAATTTTTCCACCAGGAAATTCCCAGTTGTTTGGAAGGGACATCTCAGGTGAACGAAGGGCACATAATATTTCATTATGTTCATTTTCAATAATTGCACCAACAACTTTTACCAATTTCTTCATGATTATACACCTCTAGATAAGTGTAGCATAAATGTATGACAACATAAAGGGCGGAATTTCCTTATTTCTTTTTAAATTTTAGCTGTAATAATAAATTTTAAATAGCATATATCTTTGTGTAATATAAATAGAGTTTTAGCTAAATATTAGGGCTTAAGTAATTATTTTATTAAGTATATATGTTATAATTTAAATTATATAATGTGGGAAAATTTTAACTACCAGATGAAGAAGGAGCAATTTACTTATGATGAATGATGATGCAATTAAAGAAATGATGTTAACCTATTCAACAACAGAGCCTAATGAATTTTATGGGGTTTATGCTGTTAAAAAAGCTTCATTTGCAACAGTTATGCTGTTGGGGCCTTTAGCCTCGTTTGCGTACAAGTACTGTGTAATTGGATTTAATGGAAAAGAATTTATTATAGTTGGGCTTAATCTACTAGGAAAGCCAGTAAATGGAGCAGCTATTCCTGTAAATAGTATTAAATCTACAAAAGTTACTAGTTGGTTTTTTGGAATGGGAAAAGTTATACATATTACTTTTATGGATAATACTAAGATTAAATTTAATGTTAATAAATTTACAATGGGTCTAAAAAGACAAAAGAGTAATTTAATTGAACTAGAAAAATTACTTGGTTAAAATTACTGGGTCCAGTAGTTTCTTAAATATTCAGTATAGTATATGAATTTGATAATATACTATACTGAATAATCTTATAAAGAAAGATTTAAAGTGATTCTATTAAGGGATTGCTAAAAGTTTAGTCCATGTTTGCTTACCAACTATACCATCAGCTGTAAGTCCCTTTCTTTTTTGAAAAGCCTTAACTGCATCAAGTGTAGCTTGTCCAAAGATTCCATCTAAGCTTATATTATTTCCTTTTCTATTTAAAAGTTTTTGCATATTTCTAGTTATTTCACCTTGGGCACCAAATCTTAATGTTGGAGCAGCACTTATTGTTGCGTTTCCAGCTATCCCATCAACTGCAATATTTCCAAAACCTTGTTTATTTATTTCAGTTTGCAATGCAACTACAACACTATCTTTTAAATTACTATCAAGTTTTTGAAAAGTTTGAGTGCCTGCTAAACCATCTGCTACAAGACCATTATCTCTTTGAAATTGTAATAAGGAATAATAGGTGGCTTGTCCAAATACGCCATCAGCACCATAGCCTCCACAATCATAACCTTTGGCAATTAATTTTTGCTGTAATTCTGTGCATCTTGATCCTATATAATTTTTACCTTTCTCAATAGCTATCTGCTCAGGTGTTTGAGAGGGTGCTATTGGATTGATTGGCTTTGAGGATGAAAATATTCCATCATAAAAATTATTTAAATCAACATAGCCGGTTATACCATTTACACTTCCAGTAGCTGTATATTGATGTCCAACATAACTGTCACCCCAAACATTATTACTCATAGGAGTACTAACACCATAATGAGCAATCCATAATGGATAAATTGCGAGTCTACTATCTAAATTTGCGTTAATAAAATAGGGATATGAATATATTACTATAGGAAGTCCTGATAATGAAGTAAATTTTGATATAAATCTTAATGAATAATCCATTACATCAAAGCCTGTTGCTTCCAAATCCAAGCAAGGTCGTAAGGTGTTAGTTTTGTCTTTGATAGAATTATAAAAATTTTCAGCTTGAGTTTCAGGGGCACTGCTGCCAACTAAATAATGATAAAATCCAGTGGATAATCCTACACCTGTGGCACTATTATAATAAATGTCTATATAAGGATTTTGATAAGTTGTTCCTTCTGTAGCTTTAATATATACCAATTCTATACCATCACTCTTAACTTTAGTAAAATCTATATTACCATTGTGATTAGAGATATCAATTCCTCTCATAAGTTCCTCCTCATATAAAAAATATTGTTTTCTATATTTATAATATGTATTTTCAAGTTAACTGTCACTACTTATAGAAGACTGGAGAATTTCACATAGTTAGGTTAAACAGAATAATTAATTAAAGCAAGAGGAAACATATATATAGTTTGTTTTTAGCTATTGATAATTTTGAAGTTAATAAACTTATTTATAATAGGGAGGCTGGCTAAGTGAAGACGCGGTTTAAGTTTTTGGTTATTTTAGTTGTTATACTTATTTTTGCAACTAATGCTCAATGTACAACAATAGAACCATCATCTCAGAATAATATATCAGAACGAGAAGTGGATAGATTACAAAAAATAAAAAATAAAGGAGTATTAACAATACTATCATCTAATAATGAACCATATTCCTATAAGAATCCTAGAACTGGTGAATTTAGTGGAATTGATGCAAACATTATAAAAGAAGTGGCTAGACGTTTAGGTATCAAAGAAGTAAAGGCAAAATATACCTACTTTGGAAATCTATTTGAAGAATTTAATAAGAATCCAGAGATTGATTTAATAATAGATGGAGTATTTATAACAGATAGTCGAAAACAGTTAGTAGATTTCACTATTCCAATTTATAGGGATTGGAGCAGTATATTAACAAGAAAAGATTCAAATATAAATAGTAAAGATGATTTAAAGAATGTAGTTGCTGGAGCTGTTCAAGGTGAAGTATATGCTCCCTTAGTTAAGGAATGGAAAAATGAAGGTAAGGTAAAAGATTATGTTACATTTTTTGATAGAGAATCTTCAAGGATAGCATTAAATAATAAGGTTATAGATGCTTTTTTGACTGATTCTATAATTGGGCAAAATATTGTTTTAAAATATCCAGAGTTAAAATTTAAATTATTATCTGCAAATCAATATAAACCTGATTTGATTTATGATGTTGGATATCCTTTAAAGAAAGAAGATACTATCTTAAAAGATGCAATAAATGAAAAATTACAAGAAATGAAGAATGATGGAACCTTATATGACATAATGGTTAAATATGGGATAAATGAGCACTATATAAAATAGTATTTTTAATAATGATATGAAAGAACAGTTAGGCAAATGAATATAAAGTTGTTTATGAGGTAAATTATGGATGCATTTATTTTTATTATAGGGTTAATCATAGGAATTATATTAAAGTTTGTAGCAGATGGCATATCTTCAAAAATAAATAAAAGTAAGAAAAAGATTGGAAATATTTTTATACCGATTACTTGTGCAACATCTTTTGAAATACTATTTTTACGATTAGGGTTTACTGCTATATTAGCTAAGGCAATAGTTATGACAATAATTTTAATAGTAATCTCATTTATTGATCTATGGCATAGAATTATACCTGATTTTTTAGTTGTTATAACTTTAATTAGTGGATTAATATTTACATTCCTAGTTAAAGCTTCAATTATAGATGCTGTATTAGGGATGCTGGCTGGTGGAGGAATCTTGTTCATGTTAGCTCTTATTCCAAATGTAATGGGTGGTGGAGACATAAAGCTTATATTTGCCATTGGATCATTTTTGGGGTTTAATAGGGTTTTATGGGCGCTCCTTTTAGCCTTTATTATGTCTTCAATTGTTAGCATTATTCTAATATTGTTCAGGGTAAAAAGCATTAAAGATTATATTCCATTTGGTCCATTTCTATCACTAGGAAGTTTTTTTGCACTAGTGATTTTTATATAAAATTACAAATGAAGGTGAAAACATGATGAATAATATGGACCTAGATGTTAATGCTATCAATAAGATAATTAAAAATATAATGGTAGAAATAAGTTCTTGCAAAGATCAAATATTTAATATTGTAGATAACATAAGAACTGATCAGGAAAATTTGAAACATGAATTAAAGAAAATTAGGGATGATATAGCTAGGATTATATATGAAGTTGATGAACTTGAAAAGAAAGATAAGTCTAGTAGAAAAAGATTGGCTGAAGTTTCAGCAAATTTCAAAAAGTATAATGAATATGATATTAAAGAGGCTTATGAAAAAGCATCTGATATAAAAGTTAAATTTTCTGCAAAGAAAAATGAAGAAAAAACATTAAGAGAAAGAAGAACTAATCTAGAAATATCACTAAAGAAAACTATGATGAATATTGAATCAGGTGAAAAGTTAGTTAATCAAATAAGTGTTGCTATGAGCTATTTAGAGGGAGATATTGTCTCTGCTTTAGATGGAGTAGATAAAAATTCAGAAATGTTTATTGGTATAAAAATTTTAGAAGCTCAAGAAAATGAAAGAAAGAGAATCGCAAGAGATATTCATGATGGACCTGCACAACATATGTCTAACGTAGTTATGAAGGTTGATATTTGTAAGGTTGTTATTCAAAAGAATATGGAAGAAGGACTTAAAGAATTAGCAGATTTAAAGGAAAGTGTTAAGGTAGCCTTAAAGGAAGTAAGAGGAATTATATTTGATTTAAGGCCAATGTCTTTAGATGATTTAGGACTTAGTGAAACTATACACCAAACATTAAATATTATTTCAAGGGAATCTAACATTGATATAAATATAAAATTAAAACCAATTCAAACGGAAACAGAAATAGAACCAATTATTCAAGTTGCTGTATATAGAATCATTCAAGAAATATTTAATAATATTAGGAAACATTCTGAGGCAAAGCATGCAAATGTAAAGATGGATTTTGGAACAAAATATTTAATATTAATTATAACTGATGATGGCATTGGATTTGATGTAGAAGAAACTTTAAATAGAGTAAAAATTAGTGGGACTTCGTATGGGCTTATTGGAATTTTTGATAGGGTGAATCAGCTTCAGGGAAAAGTTGAAATAGAATCCTCTAAGGGAGTAGGGACAACTTACAAAGTTAAGCTTCCAATTAACAGAGAGGTGATTAAGGATGAAAAGCAAGGTAATTAGGATATTAATCGCTGATGATCAAGATATAATAAGACAAGGCTTAAAGCGAATTATAGGTTTTGAAGAGGATATGGAGATTGTTGTAGAGGCAGCAAATGGTAAGGATGCCTTAAAACTTTTGAATGAGAATGAATTAGATATTGCATTGTTAGATTGTAATATGCCTATTATGAATGGAATTGAAGTTCTTGCAAATATAAAAGAAAATGGAGATAAAATTAAAGTTATAATGTTTACTATTGAAGATGATATAAAGACTATAAATAAAGCAATAAATATTGGGGCAGATGGTTATATGCTTAAAGATTCAGTAGGAACAGAGATCGCAAATGCAGTTAGATTAGTACATAATGGTGAAAAATATATTGATAAATCCTTAGTTTCATTACTTTTTTCAGGTATAAAAATTAAGCCTAAGAAAGAATCTAACCTTTTAGAGTTGCTTTCAAAGAGAGAGGTTGAGGTACTAATTAAAATATCAAAAGGGCTTAGTAACAAGGAAATTGGAGAGCAATTGTATCTTTCAGAAAAAACAGTTAGAAATTATGCTACAAATCTATTTAGAAAGATAGATGTAGAAGATAGAGTTCATGCTACGATTTTTGCAATAGAAAATAATATTGATGAGTACTATATAAATAAATATTAGTCTTAAGTTTAGTAGGGACATTTGTCCCTATTTTTTTGAGGGCATTTGTCCCTATATAATGGGACATTTGTAATCTGCCAAACTAACTTGGATGGGACTATAATTAAATCAATAAGAAAACAAAATTAAACCAAAGAGGAGGAACAAACAATGTTACAAATATTTAAAGGGTACATTTTAGGAAAATTAAAAGAGGAAAAAGGACAAGGTATGGTAGAGTATGCATTAATTATAGGGCTAGTAGCAATAGTAGTAATTGCAGTATTAGTGCTACTTGGACCAGCAATATCAGCAAAATTCCAAGAAATAATAGATGCACTTAACTAATAATAGAAAAAGTTCTCCTAAAGTTTTTCTGAAAGAACACTAATTTCAAAAGGGGAATTAGTGTTTTTTCATATAAGTAGAGAATTCAATTACTAATTAAAGGGAAGTGGTTACGATGAAGAGTTTAAAAAATCAAAATGGTCAAGCTTTAGTTGAATTTGCAATAATTCTTCCAATACTTCTTATTTTAGTAATGGGGATATTACAGTTTGGAATGATGTTAAATTCTTATCTTGCTATTGAAAATGCTACAAGAGAAGGGGCAAGAGCAGGGATTGTAGGAAAATCAGATTTTGAAATTAAAAATATGATTATAGCTATGTCTCCCAGCCTAGATCCTCAAAATATTGTAATAACTATAAATCCTACCGAGAATAGTAGAAAATCTGGGGACACCCTTGTTGTGAAAATAACTTATAACTATGAACTTACTGTTCCAATTATAAGTAGTCTTTTTAATAATGTAATAGTATTAAATGGCCAAACATCAATGAGAATTGAGTGAGGAATTAAAATATGAATAGATTGAATAATAAAGGAAATGCTGCAATTATTTTATGTATATTAATCACTGTTTTATTAGGTTTTTCATCTTACGTAATTGATATAGGAATGATTTATGTAGAAAAAATAAAATTATCAAATGCAATTGATTCAGCAGCTTTAGCAGCAACACTTGAATTACCTGGAGATGATACAAAAGCCAAAAATGTAGCCATAGATTATCTTGAAAAAAATAGTACAAATTCAAATCAGACTAACATAATTATTGGGACAGATAGTAAAAGTATTCAAATAGACGGAGGAAAAAAAGTTGATCACTTATTAGCACAAATAATAGGTATAAATAGTAGTAATGTACAGGCTAAGACAAAAGCAATAATTGCACCTATAAAATCAATAAATGGAGGAGTAAAGCCATTTGCTGTTGAGAAATACAATTTTTCTTATGGACAATTAGTAACTCTTAAACAAGGGGCAGGAGATGGATATAATGGGAACTATGGTGCAGTTGCACTTGGTGGAAGTGGTGCAAATGTTTTTAGAGGAAATGCATTATATGGATATAGCGGAAGGATATCAGTAGGCGATTATATAAATACTGAAACAGGTAATATAGCAGGAACTTCTAATGATATAAAAAATTATATTAGTGCTGAACATAGTACTTTTGAGAATTTCCCAAGGGACTCAATAAGGTTATGGACAATACCTTTAATAGATTCATTAAATGTAAATGGACAAAAATCAGTGTTAGTAGTAGGTTTTGCCGTTTTTTATGTAGAGGATGTAACTCAAAGATCTGGGAAGATAGAGATTAGTGGACGATTTACTAAGTTTGTGTTAAATGGAACTGTTGATGAGAACTTAAATGACACAGGTGCATATGGTGCAAAGTTGTCAAAATAAAGGTGGTGGGACAATGAAAAGTATGGGACAAAAATTAATATTATTATCTTTAATTTTAGCATTAATTGCTTCAGTAACAGTTTTTTCATATTTAAAATCTTTGAAATCATCAGTTGAAGTAGCTAAAAAATCAAATATAATTGTAGCAGTTGAAAATATACCTGCAAGAACTCGTATAGATAAGAAAATGATTAAAGAGGTACAAGTAACAGATGATTCTATATTTAGCAATTATATTAAGGATTCTTCAGAGATTATTGGGAAGTATACCAAGGAAAATGTTTTAAAAGATGAAGGTTTTCATGTTGACAAACTTCTAGAGAATGGTGGAGATGAACTTAGCTTAAATATAGATAATAATCATAGAGCAATTTCTATTAGTGTTACAGGTGATTCTGGAGTTTCAGATTTGTTAAAACCAGGAGATTATGTTGACATAATTTCTTATATAGCTGAAAGAAAAGATGGCGCAAAGATAATAAGTTCAGATAAAGCAAAGATTATAATGCAAAATATTGAACTTATAGCAGTTGATAAACAGATTAATAGAGAGGAAAAAGTAAATAATAAAGAGGAAGTAAAAGAAAAAACATTAACAAATTTTTTAGTAACTTTATCAGTTCCAACGTCAGAAATAGAAAAATTAGTTCTTGCTCAAAGTATAGGAAGTATTAAATTAGCACTTAGAGCATTGGAAGATAAAAATATTACTGAAACAAATGGAGTTACAAGAGAAGATTTATCTGTAAGTGTTAATACTAGTAATGGGATACCTTTTAATAAGGAAAATGATTCAATTAATATAAAGGGTGAAAAGTACATTAATTATACAATAAAAGCTAAAGATACATTGAAAAGTATTAGTGAAGAATTTTATGGAGATAAAAATAAGTATACAATTTTAAAGGAAGCAAACAATATAGAGAATGAGAATTTGATATTAATTGGAGAAGTAATTAAAATTCCAACACTGTGACCATAGGGAAGTGAAACAATGAATAAAATTAGAATATTAATTGCAGATGATATTAAAGAAACTATAAATGTAATAAAAAAAATATTAAGCTTGGATAAGGAGACCTTTGAAGTTGTTGGAGAGGCAGGTAATGGGGAAGAAGTACTTAAGCTTATACCAAATGTAAAGCCAGATGTAGTTTTAATGGATATAAATATGCCTATATTAAATGGCTTAGAAGCAACAGAGAAGATAACAATGGAGTATCCTTCTGTAATGGTTATAATTATGTCAGTCCAGGCTGAAAATGAATATTTAAAAAAAGCAATGTTTCATGGAGCTAAGGAATATATAATAAAGCCATTTGATCACGATGTTTTAATTAATACTATAATAACAACTTATGAAAAATATAAAGAAAGGCAAGTGAAATTTACACATAATTTAGATGTTATGAGAGATACAAAGGTTATAGCCTTCTTTAGTTCAAAAGGTGGTGTAGGTAAGTCTGTTTTATCACTTAATACAGCTATAGTTTTAAGTAAAGAATATGACAAAAAAGTACTTCTTATAGATATGGATTTGCAGTTTGGCGATATCTCTATATTAGTAAATCAATATAATCAGAAGACTATTCTTCATGCAGTGGAGGATGGGCAAATAGATTCTTATGAAAATATGAAACCTTATTTATACAAATATAATGAGAATTTTGATATACTCTTTGCTCCAGGAAAACCAGAGTCAGCAGAGTATATAACAAAGGAAGCTATTGAAAATATAATGAATTTAGCTAAAAATCAATATGATGTAGTAATTGTGGATACAGGCATTAATTTTAATGATAATACACTTTATATTTTAGATATAGCACAAAATATACTTATGATATCAACTATGGAAATCGTAGCTCTAAAAAATACAAAATTAGGACTTGGGGTTATGGATTCTCTTGAATATGACAAAGACAAGGTTAAGCTTGTTATAAATAGATTTAACACAAACTATGGAATAAGCAAGAAAGAAGTAGAAGAAGCATTTAAAGGTGGTGTCTTTGCTTTCATACCAGATGAAGAAAAGAATGTTGCTATTTCAGTAAATAAAGGTTTGCCTTTATGTGATACAAACAAATATTATAAGTTAAAAATAGGAAAAGCAATAGATAATATGTGCAAAGATTTGATTGGATAGGAGGGAGGGATATGTCTCTAATAAAAAGATTAGAAGAAATAAATGTAGATAAAAAAACTAATAAACCTAATGAAAAAGAAGTGGATCCATATTATGAATTGAAGATGAGAATTCAAAATAAAGTAATTGAGGAACTGGATATAGATTTTAATGAAATTTCTGAGCATAATGATGATTTGAAACAAAAGATTGATTATATTGTTAGTAATAATATTGAGAAAGAATCATTAAATATGACTAACAATGATAAGAAAAAAATTAAAGAAGAGCTGTTAGATGAGATTATAGGATTTGGCCCAATTACAGGATTGCTTTTAGATAATAATGTGACTGAAATTATGGTTAATGGTGCAGATCATGTGTATATTGAGAAAAATGGGAAATTAGTTCTTACAGATGCTAAGTTTAAAAATGATAATCATGTACTTCATGTTATTAAAAAGATTGTAGCACCAATTGGGAGAAGAATAGATGAGAGTTCACCAATGGTAGATGCCAGATTGCCTAATGGTTCTAGAGTTAATGCTGTAATATCTCCATTAGCTATAGACGGACCTTCAATAACTATTAGAAAATTTGCAGAAGATCCATTTAAGGTAGAAGATTTAGTTGGATTTGGAACAATGACTTCAAAGATGGCTGAAATTATAAAGTATTGTGTAGAGGGAAGATTAAATATAGTTGTCTCAGGTGGAACAGGAAGTGGAAAAACCACTACATTAAATGTTCTTTCTTCTTTTATACCTGAAGATGAACGGATAGTAACCATTGAAGATGCAGCAGAACTTCAATTGTCTCAAGAACATGTGGTAAGACTTGAAACAAGACCAGCCAATGTAGAAGGAAAAGGGGAAGTAACTATAAGAGATTTAGTTAAAAACAGTTTAAGAATGCGTCCAGATAGAATTATTGTAGGGGAAGTTCGTTCAGGTGAAGCTTTGGACATGCTTCAAGCTATGAATACTGGACATGATGGTTCTCTAACAACAGGTCATGCTAATTCACCAAGAGATATGTTATCAAGAATTGAAACCATGGTACTTATGTCAGGTATGAATCTCCCTATTAAAGCAATCAGGGATCAAGTGGCTTCAGCTATTGATATAATTGTTCAACAATCACGACTTATGGATGGAAGCAGAAAAATTACTCATATAACAGAGGTGCAAGGTATGGAAGGAGATGTGATTATCCTTCAGGATATATTTAAATTTGAACAAAAAGGTGTTGATAACAAAGGAAAGGTAAAAGGAGAGTTTGTTTCCACAGGAATAATGCCTAAATTTGTACAAAAACTTAAGGAGAAAGGGATAAATATCCCACAAGATATTTTAAATTAAGATTATAGGAGGTGGAGAAATTTGATATATGCTACAGTAATATTCACGTTTTTATTAACATGGATGGTTAGTAGTTCTCTACTAATTTTTCTATTTAGTAGAGAAAAAGCTATTGATAAGCTTAAATATTTTGATGATGATTATGCAATTAAGGAAAAATACAAAAATGATAAGAGAAACAGTACAAGCATAATAAAGAATTTATCAAGTTTGGTCCCTAAGTTTAGATTAAGTGAAAAGAAAAATAAAAATCTTGAGATTGAACTTATTAAAGCAGATTTACCTATTACTGTAGAAGAACTATTGGTTATAAAAATACTTTCATCTTCTGCTTTTTCTTTTTTAACATTTGCTGTTTTCAAAGACTATTTAATAACCATTTTTACTTTCATCTTAATATGGAATATACCTAAATTTATTATAAATAAGAGAAAAAAAGAAAGAGTCAAACTCTTTGACAGTCAATTAAACGAAGGCATAACCATAATTTCAAATTCTTTAAAAGCTGGATATTCATTTTTACAAGCCATATCTGTGGTATCAGAGGAAACAAATGATCCCTTCTCAAAGGAATTTAAGAAACTTCTTAAAGAGATGAGTCTTGGAATTTCAGAGGAGGATTCTTTGAGAAACTTGTTAAGTAGAATGGAATCAGAGGATCTTAGGCTTATAATGAATGCTATTTTAATACAAAAGGACATAGGTGGAAATCTATCTGAAATATTGGACAATATATCAGAAACCATAAGAGAAAGACAAAAGATAAAAAATGAACTTAAGACATTAATTGCACAAGGAAAATTATCAGGTGTGATTTTAATGCTTATTCCAATTTTTTTAGGAATGACAATATATCTTTTTAATAGAGATTATATGATGTTGCTGTTTACAACTTCTACTGGTATAGCTATGGTTGGAGCAGCTATTATAAGTGAGATGTTTGGATTTTTAATGATAAAAAAAATTATTAATATAGATATATAGAGGAAGGAGGAGAAGCTATGCTATATATTGTATCTTTTATCTTTTTTATAGTCATATTTTCTTTCGTGTATGGTGGGCTAATTATTATAAGTAAAGATAAAATGAAAATCGAAAAGAGGCTTAGTTATTTAAAAGAAATTCATGTAGAAAATGAAGAAGCAATTGAAAATAAATCTTTTTCAGAGAGGTTGATAAAACCTTTATATCAGAGCTTTAGTGAAGGATTAATAAAAATAACTCCACAAAAAAAACTTCAAATGCTTAATAAAAGATTGGAAAGAGCAGGAGTATTAAAAAATAGTAATATGGAAAAATGGTTATTTAATAAGATAATAATCATTTTAGCATTTTCCTCTATGATAGGATTACTGTCCTTTATGGTTGAACCTAATGTTATTAAAGCTATTACTCTTGTATTGATTATTATAATTGCTATAAATACTTTTTTTAGTTTCTATCTATCAAGGAAAATAGAAAATAGAAAGAAAAAAATTTTAAAGGAACTACCATATACTTTAGACTTAATTACAGTTAGTGTTGAGGCAGGTTTATCATTTGATGGAGCTATGGCTAGAGTTATTGGAAATATAAGTGGAGAGCTTTGTGATGAATTTGCAAAGAGTTTAAAAGAAATTAAAATGGGAATAGAACGTAAGGTTGCTCTTAAGAATATGAGTGAGCGTTGTGATGTAAAAGAGCTCTCTATGTTTGTTACTTCTTTAATTCAGGCAGATGAATTAGGTGTAAGTTTAAGCAGAATTTTAAGAATTGAATCAGCAAATTTGAGAGAACATAGGAAACAAGTATCTAGAGAAAAAGCGATGAAGGCTCCTATTAAGATGCTATTTCCATTAGTCTTTTTTATATTTCCTTCTATTTTTATAATTATACTTGGACCAGCTGTTATTAGGATGATTAAGATATTTGGGGAAGGGTGATAAAATGGTTAAAACTTTAGTATATGAATCAGAGGTTATAGGAGAAATTTTTATAGCAGATAGTTTTAAGAAAAGATTTTTAGGATTTATGTTTCGTAAAAAACCACATTATGAATCCATTTTAATTAAGCCTTGCAACAGCATTCATACATATTTTATGAAATTTCCTATTGATGTGCTATTTGTGAATGAAAACATGGAAATAGTTAAAAAAATAGATAACCTTAAACCAGGAAAGATTATAATACCACAGAAAAAGTCTAAAATGGTTATAGAAGGTAGAGCGGGGATGTTTAAAAATCTTCATGAAGGAAAGAAAGTTATTGTGTTAAGCCAATGATAAAATTATTAAAATCCAGGAGGTTAGAATGAAATACAATTTAACTAATTGTTCAAAAGAAGAAATGATTAATTTAACTAAAGAATTAATGAATAAATTGCCTGAAAAGGAGAGGTTAGAGTTTGCTTTAAATTGGATAAATGCTAAGGAAACACTTATGGAAGTGGGGATATATGATAAAGAGGCTTTTATTAAAAGTGTGGAAGTACTCTGTAAGGAATGCATAGATAGACAGTATTGTATTGAATTAGAACATGATTATTACCTTTATGAAGATGAAGAAAAATTTGAAGATTATAGTCAAAGTGAATGGGTATGTGAATTTAAAGAGTTATTAGAAACAGTCATAATGGTTGCAAGAAGCAGAAATTTTGATTCTTCATATAGAGTTTTTGAAACATTAATAGAATGTTTACAAGAGGTAGAGTTTAATGAGGAAATTTTTACAATAGATAACCCTAGGGATTATATAGATATAGATTTGTATTAGTTCTTTCATATTTATTTAATAATAGTGGGGTATTTCATGAGAAACAATTTAGCTGTAGAAAAATAAGGAACTTATGAAAGTGATTATCTTACTAAGTTCCTTAAAAATATTATATATCTCTATTTCATTGTTCTAAATTCAAATCCTTTTTCTTTAAAAATATCTATTATTCCTTGCAGAGATTTTGCAGTTTGTTCTTTACCATATGTGTCATGCATTAATATTACTACACTATCTGCATTTGGTCCTAGAAGATTTAAATTTTTTCTTGTTATTTGAGTTAATTCTTCAGCAGTTTTGTTTGGTTTACCTTCAGCATCTTCTGATAATGTATTCCAATCTATAATTCCATAGTTTTTTGAAACAAGAGTAGCTCGTATATTATCTCTACCTTTCCATGACCAAAAACCACCAGGAAATCTAATAGTTCTAGTAGAAAAGTTTTCACCTAAAACACTTTTTAATTCTTTATCACATTTCTCCACATCTGCCATAAAGTTATCAACATTTACCGTGTTATGTGGATATAGGTATTTATAATCATGACTATATGTATGATTACCTATAGCATGTCCTTCAGCTACAGTTCTTTTTAATATTTCACTTGATGCTTTTGAACTATGTATTTGTTTACCCATAATAAAAAATGTAGCTTTTACATTATTAGCTTTTAATGTATCCAATACTTTAGGAGTGTTTGTTGTAGATGGGCCATCATCAAATGTTAAATATACAACTTTTTTACCATCTTTTCGCACAGGATACTTTAATTGGCCTTTAATTAATTTTTCTGTAGTATTAAATAATTCAATTACATCATCAGCGTTAGGATCTTTATTTAATGTAGGGTAGTCACCTTGGTCTGAAGATTTTTCTTTTGTTTCTGAATCATTTTCTTCAAGGTCTGATTGAACATTTTCTGTTGATTTAGTATCTTTTTTTGTTTCATTATTTTTAGTTGTATAATCATCAGTTTTTGTTTGATTATCTTTTACTTCTTCGGTATCAGTTTCTGATTGGCTATTTTCTGTTACTTTATCATCACTTTTTGATTGACTATCTTCTGATAGTTGATTTTCAGTTGATGTTGGGTTATCTGTTTTTGATTGCTCTGCTTGTATAACTTCAGCTTTTTTTCCTGTAGCTGCAGTTATTTTTTCATAATCAACTTTAAATTTTAAACTAGTTATAAGTCCGCCTAATAAAATAAATACTATAATTGAAGTATAGAGTACAATGGATTTCTTTTTGTAGCGTGCCCTTCTTTTGTATTTTACTAATTTTTTCATTATTTTCTCCTCTTATGTTTCTGTATTTTAACCATAAATTACTTTCTTAAAACATTATATACCATGTAATCAATTTATAAATCTAAAATATATCTTAAGTTTATCTTAAATTTATTGTTAAGTTAAAGTTTATTTATAATTTTAAGAAATTTAAATTTTTGTTTTAGTTATAAAAACATATATTTAAGCTAATTGTTTTGTGATACTCATAGTACAGATTTTTGTATTATTAATAAATTTACAATTTATTAATAATAAAGCTAAGTAAAAACTGGTAAAATATGTAAGTAACTAAAATTACAAATTGTTGAAGTGTTTGAGGTGGAATTTGTGGGTAAGGATTTTATTGATTTTATATGTTGTAAATTAGGGAGAAAGAAAATTTTAAAAGAGACAAAAATGAATTATAATAATTTAAATGATGATATATTAGATAGTATAGTTACTACTGAAAAAGATATTGAAGAGGAAATGGTTTATCAAGTAAAACAATTAAAAAAAGAATTTCAATATATTGAAAGCAGTACTATTAGGAAATATATATATGATATTATTTATAAATTAATGAAAGAAAATGAAAAAATAACTGAAGAGCAAGTTGTTAATGCATTAAGTTGGTTTGTTAACAATGCTTATAAGGATATGCTCAGAGAAAACAAAGATTGGATAATTAAAAACAATAAAGAATTTATTACAAGTATATCAAATATGATTAAAGATTCCATTCATATAAATAAAAATGAAAATGATGAAATTAGTAAAGCAATGAATAAATCTATGTCAATATATTACAAAAGCATTAAAGAACTTATGTATAATCAAGTTAAGGAATTGAAAATGGAAATAGACAAAAGCATAGGTGGACAATTGGTTTTAACTAATAAAGAGTTTGAAGCTAATAATATAAACATTGTAGTTTTAGAAAAAAAATTGAAAAAGTATACAAATGAAATTATGAATGACTTTGTAATACAAAATAAAAAGCAAGTAAATATGTTTTTTGATAATATTTCCAGTGGTTTTGAAAAGTTAAAACAAGATGTGAATAATGGAGAAATCAATAAAGAACCAGAAAAAACTTTAGATGATTTTAAAGAAATATATGATAATTCATTACAAAAGAGTATTGATGGAACACTAGAAATTGCAAGAGAGTTAAATAAGTTTAATATTGTAAATTACCAAATAGTTAAAAATAATGAAGTAAGGATGAAATTTGAAGAGGCATTTAATCTTGCAGAAAATGAGATTGATATAATTGGACCAGATATAAATAATCATGTATTATACAAAACTGGAATTCATAACTTTATAGAAAATGTAATTAGAAAGGGGATTAGTGTAAAAATTTTATATGGAATAGATGAAAAGGAAAAGAATAATAGTGAAAGAGCTAGCCTTATAAGAAAAAATTTAGAGAAAATTGAACAGAGATTAAAAAGAGATTTTCAAGGATATGGGTATAATTTTAAAATCAAAAAAGGAGAAACCCATAGTAAAATATTAATTTGTGACAACAAATTTGCAATGATAGGTAGTTATAATTTCTTATTATTTGATGGAGATAAAAATGAAACAATAGATGAGATAGCAGCAATAACTACAGATCCAATAACAATAAAGAAATTAAGAATGGAAGAGTTTAATTTTTAATAAATATGTTTGAAATTGTAAAAGTTTTATAGATAACTTAACTTAGGATTAAAGCAAAAATGAAAACAAACCTTTATATGAGTAGTTTTTATTACTCACATAAAGGTTTGTTTTTTATTATTTACCTTTCATTTTATAGATAATTTTTTAGCCATATATTTTCTATAAATCACTGAAATATTAAATAAAGTAAAAAAATTATTGTAGATATATAGTTTTTAGAAATAAAATGGTGTAAAATGCAATAGTCGTTATAAATGTAAAAAATAGTTTTTAATACGATTTAAAATTAATAATTGAAAATTGTGTAAAAAGAAAATTTAAGCTATTAACTAATAAGGAGGGCATTATGGACAATCTTAAGACAGAGAGAGATTATAAAAAAATACAAAATAAGGACAAACGTATAAATTTAAATTCTAAAGGAATACAAAAGAAAGACATGCATATAAATTTTAATGCTATTTTAAATATAATTATAATGTTATCTGTGTTTATTTTAATGCTTATATTGAATTCAAATACAGAATATACAAGTGATGATTATAGATATCATTTTTTTTATGATTCATATATGCCAAATGAATATACACATGAATTAAAAGGAGTTTTTGAAATATTTTCATCAATGTGGAATCATTATAATTTATGGGGAGGACGAATAGTTGCACATAGTATAGTTCAGTTCTTTATGTTGTTTGATAAAAGTTTATTTAATGTAATTAACTCTTTTATATATGTTATTCTTGGAGGATTAATTTATTATCATATTGAACCGAATCTTTCAAAATGGAAAGCTCTGTATTTAGGAGGTATATATATGGTAATGTGGATATTTATACCTGAATTTGGGCTATCTATATTATGGATATCTGGAGCTTGCAATTATCTTTGGATGACAGTAGGAATTTTACTTTTTTTAATACCTTTTAGGCATTATGAGTACAGTAAAAATAGAAATAAAAATAAATTTGTAAAGGCACTTATTATTATACCTTTTGGAATTTTGGTAGGTTGCACAAATGAAAATAGTGGAGGAGCAATGATTTTATTAGTATGCTTTTATATTATTTATTGGTATATAAAAAAAATCAAAGTTCCTCTTTGGAGCATAACTGGAATAATTTCTGCTTGTATAGGTTTTGGTTTTCTGATTGTTGCTCCTGGTAATGGTAAAAGAGGACAGGTAGTAATAGGGTTAGAAGCTCTAAAACAGCAGTTAGATTTGCTTTTAAAAGTTTTTTATGATAATAATATAATTCTATTTATTCCTTTAATTGTCTTCACAACAATGTATATTGTTCAAAATAATCTTTCTATAAAAGAAAGTGCTAAAAAATTGATTTTTCCTTCTATGTATTTAATAGCAGGGGTGGCAAGTGTAGTTGTATTGATTGTGTCACCAACAGTTTCAGGAAGATCATGGATATGGGAGGTTTGTTATTTAACTATTGCTATAGGAAATATTATGGTAAAACTTTCATTTAAGCATTGGATACTAAGATTCGAAAGAATATTATTATTTGTTTGTATGTCTATTATATGTATTAATACATTTGGTGAAGCGCATGCTGATATAAAGAAAACAGATTTACAAATTGTTAATGAAATTAATCAAATTAATGAACAAAAGAAACAAGGAATAAGAGATGTTGTTGTGACTAGATTTGATGATACTACTAATAAGTATAGTGCGTTTAATGGTTCAGCAAATCTTGCAGAAAGAGATTGCTGGTTTAATTGTTGGATGGCTAAATATTATGATGTAAATTCAATTAGTGTTGAAGTTATTGAGTAGAACTGAGGGGGAATATAAATGCAATCAAAATGTGTTACTTTAATTATACCTTGCTATAATGAGCAAGAATCTCTTCCGTATTTCTATTCGGCTGTCATAGATATAGCGAATAGTCTTACAGAATACCAATTTGAAATTATATTTGTTAATGATGGTTCAAATGATGGAACTCTTCATAGTCTAAGAGAAATATCTAAAGATGATGATAGGATTACATATTTATCTTTGTCTAGAAATTTTGGAAAAGAAGCTGCAATGTATGCTGGCTTTTGTAATGCTCATGGAGATTATATTGCAGTTATGGATGCAGATATGCAAGATCCACCTTCACTGTTACCTAAAATGATAAAAATCTTAGAAAGTAGAGAATATGACAGCGTAGCTACAAGACGTTTAGATAGAGATGGGGAACCTCCAATCAGATCTTTTTTTGCAAAATTATTTTATAAAATTATTAATAAAATTTCTGATGCTTCAGTGATGGATGGTGCTAGAGATTTTAGATTAATGAAGAGAGAAATGGTCCAATCTATTATTAGTATGAGTGAATATAATCGATTTTCAAAAGGTATTTTTGGTTGGATAGGATTTAAGACATATTGGCTACCATATGAGAATGTTGAAAGAGTTGCAGGTAATACTAAATGGAGCTTTTGGAAGTTGTTCCAATATAGTATAGAGGGAATTATTAATTTTTCTCAATTTCCACTTAAGCTTGCTTCATGGGGAGGTATAAGCTTAACAGGAATATCATTTATAATGATAATATTTATTATTATTCGTAAAATATTGTTTGGTGATGAAGTAACTGGCTGGACATCTTTAGTTTGTATAATCACTTTTATAGGTGGTGTCCAATTATTTTGTATGGGAATTATGGGACAGTATATAGCAAAGACATACATGGAAACCAAAAAAAGACCTCATTTTATAGTTGCTGAAACTAATAGTGATGAAGTTATAAAGATAAGATAAAAATTGGCCTTGATAAATATATCAAGGCTCAGAGTGTCGACAAAGTCGACACTCTTTCGTTTTTATAATAAAATATTCTTGGGTGATAAAAATGTTAACAAAGA